>BTTE01000004.1:0-73884 GCA_036244975.1 bacterium
TGGCCATCCAATTTACCGGTTGGCAAAGAATATTAGCGGGAGTACATATTCCTGGTATATCAATACTGGTAAAAACAATAGTGGAACATCGGTTCCGATTCCCACGGGGAACTATTACAGAATAAGGATTTCGAGTGCTGTTGATTCAGCGAATGTTAACGATGAGAGCGACAAATATTTTGAAATATCAAATTCAGAAAAAAACGCATGGATACGCGTATTGCAGCCGAATCATGCCAACATTCAATGGGCATTGAAAACGCACCATTTGGTTTCATGGAACGATAATATACCCGGGACAGTTAACATAGATTTGGTTGACTATGGGACAAGTGGCCATCCAATTTACCGGTTGGCAAAGAATATTAGCGGGAGTACATATTCCTGGTATATCAATACTGGTAAAAACAATAGTGGAACATCGGTTCCGATTCCCACGGGGAACTATTACAAAATAGTAGTATCCAGTACTGTTGATTCAGCGAATGTTAACGATGAGAGCGACAAATATTTTGAAATTCTTCCGGAAGCCCCCACCATTGGTCTCTATCCCAACCCCGCCACCACCAATGTTACTCTGAAGTTCAATGTCAATGATAACCAAAATTACACCATGACACTGTACAACAGGTATAACATGCGGGTAATGTTGAGACAGGTAAACACAACTTACATGAAGCAGGTCAGAATCAACACCTTCGATTTGCCCAACGGTATTTATTTCCTGCGGTTGACTTCGGCCAAAGGGGTGATCTCAAGAAAGATCATTGTACAGCACTAAAAGCAAAATGCTTTTACCTTTTAAACACGAAACCCGGTTGTTAACCGGGTTTCGTGTTTTTAGGAAAGATATCTTTTTCCAAAGCCACTGTTTTCCACTATTTCCGGCTTTCCTTCCTCGGTCCCAATCCTGAGAAATCGTGTGGGCAGCTTTCAGAGCCGTGATTTCGTGAGGATCTCACTAAAACCACTATCCGTACTAAAACCTTCGTGGTACTTCGTGAAAACCCTTTGCCTCCTTTGTGTTAAAAACACCCTAAACCGCCCCTGGCGGTTAAAGTTTTATCACCAAGAACACGAAGTACGTCACAAAGGAAAACCGTTTTTTGTTCTCGAGGGGCAAACCTGCGCCTGGCAGATTCCTTCACCACTCTTTCCCGCAGGGCTTTCGCAAAGGCGGTTCGGAATTGGGACGAATTGGAGACGCGGTCAGGCGGGCAGGTGTTAGGGGTTCATTCAGGAAACAACCGGAAGGTTTTTTCTTTTCGCAAAAAAGCAGGTGCTATTTCGTAGTTATCATACCTTTTTAAATGGCTTGTACGAATGACAAGTGCCAGATCGTCCACGTAAGCTTCTCTTCTTTCCGAATACATTTTCAGTGCCTGGATAAGTGTGTCGGGATTGTTTGTTTGCAGGCGCGCCCTGCGAAATGCAGCAAAAGGTTTTCCTGTAGCCAAAAGGAGGTAATAATTCCCAATAGCTTGTTCCAAATCGTCAAATTGACGCAGAAATACTTTCGTCCCGTTTCGGGTAGAATCTGCTGCTATGCGCTGGTGTTTCGGGTCAAAGGACCAGATGCCAAACGGGTTGTTGGCTTGCAGAAAAAAACGGGAGCTTCCCCAACCGCTTTCAATGGCTGCCTGTGCCAGTACGATGCTTACCGGGAATGTATGTAACCGACTGATTAACACTCGTGTGTTGTTGGTTTTAAATTTTTTCATCAACCGGTTCAGCGCGTTTTTTTCCGAAAAGGATAATTCTTTTTTCTTCGACAACGTCTCGACTTTCTGCCTTGTCAGATCGAGATTAGTTTTGGCGACCAGTATGGCCGGCAGCATCATATCGAAAAATTTTTGCTTTTTTTTCAGAAACCGGAAGTGTGGCGAGCGAGCATGTGCTGGTATAAACATAAGGTGTTACCGGAGGGTTTTTGACCGAAATTATGTCATTTGGAGACAGAATGCTTTTTTTGATGACATAAACATGTCCTACCAGTTGTTTGCCTCCGGAAAGACTGCAGCCACTTATCAGCAGCAATGCAGAAAAAAGTAAAATAAAATATTTTATATTATGAAAAGAGTGAATGTTTTTCCCCATGGAGAAATGATTGGTTTGGCAAAAATAGGATATTATTGCAAATAGCTATATAGCTATTTAGTATCTCTTAGAAAACGCAATTTTTTTTAAAGGTGGTGTATAAAAAACGTCAAGGTCGAGGCGGACGTAGTACTGACATTCAGGAGTTTACTTGCGTAAATGACTGAATGGCAGTTCAAGGCCAACGAAGAGATTGACGTTTTCTTATAGCCACTATCTATTTTCTTCCCGTCATCGACTTTGGGATACGTCCCTGGTTTACCGTTTTGGAGCGCAGGCGGCGTCCCACAATCTTTTCCACAATTTTTCCTACCTTCAATATTCTGTCAAGGTCAAGGTTGGTTTCTATACCCATCTCATCCATCATAATGGCCATATCTTCCGTGCTCACCAGACCTACGTCGTTGGGGTCGTTGTAGTAATAGTCGCCGGTGCCGGCTACGGGGACGCCATCCACAAAATTGGCCGGCTGTCCGCCAATGCCGCCCAGCGTGGATTCAAAATTGGTCATGCCTGCCTGTAAAGCTGACAAAACATTGGCCAGTCCCCATCCGCGGGTGGTATGAAAATGGGCAATCTGTTTGTGTGGATTGTCCACGCTGTTGAGCAACATGGTAAAATAGCGGTAAACCCTGTCGGGGGAGGCAGAGCCATCATGGTCGGCGTGTTCCACATCGTTGGCACCAATATCAAACCATCGTTTGGTAAAAGTAATAGCGTCTTCCAGCTTTGTGGGGCCTTCGATGGGGCAACCCCAAATGGTACTGACCGTTCCGTTAATTTTAATACCCACATCTTTGGCTTTGGGAATCCACTCTTCAGCCATTTTCCAGTATTCTTTCAGCGTCAGCCCCGAATTTTTTATTTGGTGAGATTCGCTCGTGGAGACCATGAGCAAAATCCGGTCGGGACCATATCCCTCTTTTTTGGCTTCAATGGCACGCTCAATAGCCCGTTCACGGATAGTGACGGCTGTCAGCATCACATCATCCAGCAGGTCTTTTACCTTTTTGCCGGCTCTTATCTGTTTAAACAGCTCATCGGCATCTTTGAACTGGGGCATCCCTTTCGGGTTACCGAAGTTGGTTACTTCCAAATGTTTCACGCCACTCAGTATCATCTGTTCCAGCACCCATACTTTTGCTTCGGTGGGAATAAATTTTTCCTCATGCTGAAAACCATCTCTCACGGTGATGTCGCCTATAACTACTTTTTTAGGATATTGCATATTGGATTGTCTGATAATTATTACAAAGAGAAAAACCATAATTTGTCAATGGCTAAAATACAAGAAATTCCCAAACTGATTGGTTACAAGACTCACAGAAACATTTAAAAAATCATAAAAGGCTTTTCGTCTTCTTATTTTCCGTTTTATCTGGCATGAATATTTCCCGGGATAGAACAAATTACAAAGTGTGAAATCCCGTCTAACTTTAAACAACTTCAATATATAAATTTTTTGGATTAATACATACCTGTGTCAAGCATGATTAGCGTACAATCCTGGATGGTTTCAACACCCTGCTCCTGTGCCTTTTGCATGAAAATGTGATTTTCCGTCCCCGGGTTAAAAATGATGCGCTTAGGTTTTAAAGAGAGCAAATACTCGTAAAAAGTGGTTTGCCGGGCAGGGCCAATATAAAGAGTAATGGTGTGTATGTCTTTCAACTCGGGATAGCCGGTAACGAAAGGTACTCCGGCTACCTGTCCCGGCCGGGGCGCCAACGGCACTACTTCATAACCGTAATTCAAGAGCTTATGAATGGCTTTGTTAGCATACCGCTGTGGTTTCTCACTGGCACCGACTACAAGAGTTTTCTTTGGTTGTTGCATAAAGTTTAATGTTTGCAAATCAACGGCAAATATCGGTAATTATTGCAGATAAACAAATAAGTCCCGGTCATAATGACAGCGAAAGGTCATTCATAACTGACAGAAGGTCTGAAAGTTATAAATGTAGCTGTCTTGGTCAACCATTTGATAAGTAAAAAGAAAAAATTATAAGGAGGAACAAAATATGAACTTAAATCAATTCACCATAAAATCGCAGGAGGCAATACAGAAAGCACAGGAATTGGCTACGCAACATGGCCAGCAAGCTATCGAAAGCATTCATCTGCTGAAAGGCATTTTGCTGGTCGATGAAAATGCCACGCCTTTTCTGCTGAAAAAGCTCAATGTGGATTACCCGGTCTTTTCGCAGGCCGTGGACCGTATCATTGAATCGCTGCCTAAAGTTTCGGGCGGGCAGCCCTATCTTTCGCGCGAGGCCAACGAGGTATTGCAGAAAGCGCAGACTTATCTTGCCGAATTCAAAGATGAATTTGTTTCGGTGGAGCATTTGTTACTGGCTTTGCTCGAAGTAAAAAGTACGGCGTCTGACCTGTTAAAAGACAATGGAATTACCAAAAAAGCGCTGATTACCGCAATTAAAGATTTGCGTAAAGGCTCTACGGTGAACAGCCAGAGCGCTGAGGATCAGTATAATGCACTAAATCGTTATGCCTTGAACCTGAACGAAATGGCTGCCACCGGGAAACTTGATCCGGTTATTGGCCGTGATGATGAGATACGCCGGGTGTTGCAGATACTCTCGCGGCGTACCAAAAATAATCCCATCCTCATTGGTGAACCCGGTGTGGGTAAAACGGCCATAGCCGAAGGAATTGCTCATCGTATTGTAAATGGTGATGTTCCCGACAACCTAAAGACCAAACGGTTGTTCTCACTCGATATGGGCGCTTTGATTGCCGGAGCCAAATACAAAGGCGAATTTGAAGAACGGCTGAAAGCCGTTATAAAAGAGGTGGTTGATTCCGATGGCGAAATCATTCTGTTTATCGACGAAATCCATACCCTCGTAGGCGCCGGAAAATCGGAAGGAGCCATGGATGCCGCCAATATTTTAAAACCGGCTCTGGCTCGCGGAGAACTGCGTGCCATTGGCGCTACAACTTTAAGTGAATATCAGAAGTTTTTTGAAAAGGATAAAGCGCTGGAACGCCGGTTTCAACTCGTAACGGTTGATGAACCCGATACCGATTCGGCAATTTCGATTTTGCGCGGACTGAAAGAGCGTTACGAAACTTATCACAAAGTTCGGATTCTTGATGAGGCCATCATTGCTGCTGTGGAGCTGTCGCAACGTTACATTACCGACCGTTTTCTGCCCGATAAAGCCATCGACCTGATTGATGAATCGGCAGCCAAACTCCGTCTCGAAATCAATTCCCTGCCGGAAGAACTTGAAATTGCCGAGAGACGTATCCGGCAATTAGAGATTGAAAAAGAGGCCATTAAACGGGAAAAAGATAAGACTAAACTGAACCATATCAATGAGGAGTTGGCCAATCTTAACGAAAATCGAAACGATTTACAGGCAAAATGGAAAGCCGAAAAAGAGGTTGTGGACAAAATCCAACAATTTAAAAAAGATATTGAGGATTACAAACTGGAGGCCGAACGGGCCGAACGCAATGGCGATTTTGGAAAAGTGGCGGAACTGCGTTACGGGAAAATTCAAAAAGCCGAATCGGATGTTGAAGCATTGAAAGTTAAACTGAAAGAGGTTCAGGGCGATAAACCCATGATTAACGAAGAGGTTACAGCCGAAGAAGTGGCCGAAGTGGTTTCCAAATGGACCGGTATTCCGGTAAGCCGGATGCTGCAAAGCGAACGCGAAAAACTGCTGCATCTCGAAGATGAGCTGCACAAACGTGTGGTGGGACAGGAAGACGCCATTCAGGCTATCGCCGATGCTATTCGCCGCAGCCGTGCCGGCCTGCAGGACGAAAAACGACCTATCGGTTCGTTTATCTTCCTCGGCACAACCGGTGTGGGGAAAACGGAACTGGCCAAAGCGCTGGCTGAATTCCTGTTCAACAACGAGAACTCCATGGTCCGTATTGACATGTCCGAATACCAGGAACGTCATTCGGTGTCGCGGCTGGTGGGAGCGCCTCCCGGCTATGTGGGTTACGACGAAAGCGGCCAGCTGACCGAGGCCGTCCGCCGGAAACCCTATTCGGTAGTGTTGCTCGACGAAATCGAAAAAGCCCATCCCGATGTCTTCAACATCCTGTTGCAGGTGCTGGACGATGGCCGGCTTACGGACAACAAAGGCCGTACGGTGGACTTTAAAAACACCATTATCATTATGACCTCAAACATAGGTTCGCACCTGATTCAGGAGAACTTCAGCCATCTAAATGAAAGTAATGAGTCGGAAGTGGTTGAACGTACCCGAAATGAAGTGTTTGAATTGTTGAGAAAGACCATCCGTCCGGAGTTTCTGAACCGGATTGATGAAATCATCATGTTCAAACCGCTTTCGCGTGATGAAATTCACGGTATTGTGAAATTACAGTTTAAACGGACGCAGGAAATGCTGACCAAAAATGGTTTTCAGCTGGAGATTACAGATGAGGCTGTGAACAAACTTGCTGCTATGGGTTACGATCCGCAGTTTGGTGCGCGACCGCTGAAACGGGTTATCCAGCGCGAAGTGCTGAATGAGCTGTCAAAAATGATTCTAACCGGACAGGTCAACCCTGAAAAACCCATCCGCATTGATGTTGAAGGCAGTGGGTTTGTTTTCAACAATTAATTTCAACAAAGAAAGAACATAATTTATCATGCAGGACCTCTCCCAAAGTGGAGATGTCCTGTTTTTGCTTTGTTTAAAATGTTTAAAATATCTAAAATGTCCAACCCAACCTTAGATTTCTGGTAAACAAAGAAGGTGATACACCAATGGAATGACCGTTTTTGTGATTATAATTTTGATCCGGAAACTTTTCATTGGTATATTTTGTATTTAAATATTTATCATACTCTATTCCGTAGCCCAACTCTATACCCAAATACATTTTCTTTATGAAATAATAATCAATTCCGGCAAAAATACCTACACCAACCCTAACGCGTCCCGGATTGTTTTTATTCGTTACATTATATACTTCATTATTATCTTGAATTTCTCTTTTTGCAACTGTTGTGGAGTAACCTGCTAAAGCCTGGGCACCAACATAAGGTGACAACCTTTTTGTTGCCGCAAAATGTCTCTCAAATCCAGGTGTTAACAGGATGGAGAAACTGGTAAACTTATTTCTCAATTCCAAAAGCCTGTATGCAGGATTTCTGTGTTGAAAAATATCAACGTGATTATAATAGGATATGTTTACGCCTATTCGATAGGCTTTTTTATCGGTTACAAAGGTTCTGTATTTTATCCCGCCATTAAACAAATTAAACTGGCCTCCCTGATTTGAGCCAAAAATCCCACCCGGGTTAAAATTTACTTCAAACGATTTATCTCCGGCAACCTGCTTATATACAGGGGCAGAATAAAATTTTATACGCAATGAATCTTGTGCCTTAGCAAAAGAAAATGACAATACCAGCAAAGCCATAACAATAATAAATTTTGGTTTCATAATAATTAATTTTAAATGATTAATAAAAACCTTTTTATAAATAAATATTAACTTGTTTTATTCCAATAAATTAAACCCTGATTATTACCCATCACAACGGATGGTATCAATCTCCTTGTTGCATTAGCCTTTTCCAAAAACCAGAAACATTCTTCAAATGAGCCGTGTAAATACGCGGTTAAACAGGAATAAAAAGGTTCATTCTTTGTAATTACAAAGTTAGTCAAAAGTAGGCAATAAAATCTAACAAATCTATGTTTGGGTAGAAAAACCTCCGCGTTGCAAACGCGGAGGAGGGTGGCTTTTAAGCAGGAAAAATTATTCACGATAAAATCACGTACCTCAAAACCTCGTACCTTTGCAGCCAAAATAAAAGGTTGGTTAATTACTGCTTAAATTATCACGTTACAAAGAAGTACGCAAAACCACAAGATATGACCGGAAAGACATTTGCAGAAAAAATATTGGGTACCGAAACGGGGAGTATTGTCTTCAAAAAACCGGATATTATCCTGTCGCACGACAATACCGCCTCCATTTTTAACACTTTCCGGAAAATGAATGGGGAGAAGGTGAGATATCCTGAACAACTGCTCATCGTTTTGGACCACAATGCGCCGCCAACAACAGCTAAGCTCGCTAACCAGTACCAAAAAATCAGGGATATTGTTCACGAACAGGGTATTACCAAATTTCATGATGCCGGTAAGGGGATTTGTCATCAAATCATGGCCGGTTATGCCAAACCGGGCATGTTGATTGTCGGTAGCGACAGCCACACCTGTACGGCGGGGGCTTTCAACGCTTTTGCCGCCGGCATCGACCGGACGGAAACTGCCGGACTCTGGCGCCAGGGCGAAACGTGGTTCCGCGTTCCCGAATCGTTGAAAATTACCCTGCACGGGAAACTGCAAGCTGGCGTTTATGCCAAAGACATTTCACTCTGGATTATCGGCATGATTGGTGCACGTGGCGCTGACTACATGTCCATTGAATATCACGGCGACGGGGTGAAAAACCTGACTGTTTCGCAGCGCATGACGCTGGCGAACCTTGCTTCGGAAATGGGCGCCAAAAACGCTGTCTTTCCCATGGACAAGGTACTCAAAGAATATCTTGGCGATACTTATTCGGGCGAGGGCGTGTGGGCTGACGAAGATGCGGTTTATGCCAAAGAGATTGAGATTGACCTTTCGGAAATCTTCCCGGTGGTGGCGGCACCGCATCAGGTGGACAACGTGAAAGCCGTGTCGGAAGTGCGCGGAACAAAACTTCAGGAAGCCATGATCGGCACTTGCACCAACGGACGGCTCGAAGATTTACAAATTGCTGCAAAAATTATGAAAGGGAAAAAACTTCCCCGGGACTTTCAAATGGTGATTGTACCGGCTTCACAGAAGATTTACCTGCAGGCCATGAAAGAGGGGCTGATTGAAATTTTCCTCGATGCCGGCGCCAACGTGTTGTCTGCCTCCTGTGGTCCGTGTCTCGGCACAGGGCAGGGAATTCCGGCTGATGGATACAACGTGATTTCCACAGCAAACCGGAATTTCAAAGGCCGTATGGGCAACAAAGAAGCTGCCATTTATCTTGCCTCTCCGGCTACGGTGGCTTATTCGGCACTGGAGGGCGAAATAACCGACCCGAGAGGTGTCGAATCCGATGATAAATTTCCATATTCCGTTCCGCAAACAAATACGGTAACCATTGCCGAAGACGACAACCGGCGGATCAACGGCGTTTGGAATTACAGGGATGTAAATGATTTGAATACCGACCAAATGTTTGCCGGAAATCTGACGTACAGCGTATTGAGTTCGGAACCGGAGAAAATTATGCCGTACCTTTTCAAAGGTTTCGACCTGCATTTCACCGATTGGGTTCAAAAAGGTGATATTATTGTTGCCGGCGCCAACTTTGGCTGTGGCAGCTCACGGGAGCATCCTGCTGTGGGCCTGGCTTATGCCGGCGTACAGGCAGTAATTTGTAAATCAGTTAATCGTATTTTTTACCGCTCGTCGGTGAACCAGGGGCTGCCGATTATTTTGCTCCCCGAAGCCGTGGAAGCTTACCATCCGGGCGATACTGTCTCCATTGATTTTAAAACCGGTACGGTAAAAATTAACGATCAAAGTTTTACTTTTGCTCCGTTACCCGAAAAGCTCATGGGCATCTTTGAGGCGCACGGGCTGGTCAACTATATTCGCGAACACGATGTTTAAAACAACTAAAATATTACACCATCAAGCACTTAAAATCTAAAATTGCTCCATTTGCCGGCCTGTTGCTCATCATTGCCGGTTATTTTATCCTTGCTCATCAGCTTCCGCTTTACAAAAAGCAATACCTGCTGATAGTCATCCTCTTTTTTGCCGATCTTTACCTGTGGTCTGCTTTGCGAAAAACTATTTTCAGCTACAAATTCTGGCACAAATATCTGATTACTTCTCTTTTTTGGTTACCCCTTATGATGGTTGCCGTCCTGATTATCGGAAGCGTTTTCAGCCCCATGCAAAACTGGAATGATGTTTTCAGAACTTACTGGATCGGTTTTATTCTGGTGTTTTATACGGCCAAGATGTTTCCGTTACTTTTTTTGTTGATCGCCGATTTGTGGCGGGTTGTCCGGAAAGTTCCGGTGTTTCTTAGTAAAGCCCGACGAAAAGACATCATCAAGCAGGAAGAGGGAATCAGCCGGAGTAAGTTTTTGCAATATATGGGTTACCTTACGGGAGGTTTGGTATTGGGAACTATGCTTACCGGAATGTTCAAATGGGTTTACGAGTTTAATATCACCCACGAGAAACTTCATTTTGACCGGCTTCCGAAGAATTTTGACGGACTACGTATTGTACAGATATCCGACCTGCATTTGGGAACCTGGACATCCGCCAAGCCGTTAGAAGAAGCGATAAAAAAAATTACCGGACTTAAACCGGATCTGATATTATTTACGGGCGATCTGGTAAACTTCACCACCAAAGAAGCTTTCCGTTTTGAGAAAACGCTTAAGCTTATAAAGGCTCCCATGGGTGTTTATGTTACGTTGGGAAATCACGATTACGGCAACTACGTAAGTTGGCCGAGTAAGGCAGCCAAGCAGCAGAACATGAACCAGTTGTATGCATTTTATAAACGTCTTGGCTGGAAGTTACTAAACAACCGTCATGTGAAGCTGGTTCGTGGCAATCAGCAAATTGCCTTAGTTGGTTCCGAAAACTGGGGCGCTCATCTGCGTTTTCCGAGAAGAGGAGACCTGAAAAAAGCCACGCTTGGGCTGGAACCAAAGTTATTTAAGTTGCTCATGACACACGACCCTTCGCATTGGAATTACGTGGTTATTCCTGAAAATTATGATATGGACCTTACGCTCTCCGGTCATACGCACGGCTTCCAGTTTGGCGTTGAATTCAAAGATTTTAAATGGAGTCCGGCACAATACCTCTATAAGGAGTGGGCCGGTTTGTACACCGATAAAGCCTCAGGAAGGCAGATTTATGTCAACCGGGGTTTGGGTTCCATCGGCTATCCCGGACGCATTGGCATTCTTCCGGAGATCACCCTGCTTTTGCTTCAACGCAGATCAGGGCAATTGTAGCCATCGTCGGTTTTACAATTATTATTAGTCTGCTCGGACGATGGAAAAACGTACGCATGACTTTTAGCAACAAGCCGGCACTGAAACGCATAGTACCGGGCTCTTTTTTCGGTCCTTTTTTGGGCGTTTCTTTTTCGTTGCTTGCTGTGCAGCATACCAACATCGGTATCGCCTCCACCCTCATGGCGATGGTTCCGGTTTTTATAATTCTGCCTTCCGTACTCCTTTTTAAACAAAAAGTTACCCTGGCAGAAGTTGCCGGCGCGGTATTGAGTGTCGTCGGAGTTACTTTGTTTTTTGTTTAGTGCAGTAAATTGTTTGAACTACTTTGGAACAGACGAAGGGAAGAGTAAACAGCATTGCTAATTTCCTTTTGCGTTTTAGCTTTTCTTGATTTTGCAGGATGATGTAACCAAGTCAGGCTTTGGGGTAAGGCAGGGCTTTTGGCCAGTCTGTTGCACAAAGGTTTAAATGCGGTTATTATCAATACGCCCTCTCACTTCTTCCTTCCACATAATTAATAAAAGCCTGATTCACCACCTTGTTACCGCCCGGCGTGGGATAATCGCCGGTGAAGTACCAGTCTCCTTTGTGATGGGGAATAGCCTCATGCAGGTTTTCAATGCTTTGGTAAATCACGGCAACCTCGGTTTTCACCTCCGGCGAGGTGACGAGTTGTGCAATTTTATCCGAAATCTGTTGCGGGGTGAAGGGCTTATAAATCTCTTTCACAGGGTTGACAACCTGTTCTTTTGGCAGGTTCTCCTGCGCTTTGGCTTTGGCATATACCTCATTAATAATGTTTTCGATATGATGCTCTTTCAGTAGTTCGATGGCAGCGCGGAAAGCCACAAAATCGCCCAGCCGGGCCATGTCGATACCATAACAATCAGGATAACAGATTTGCGGCGCCGAAGAAACAATCAGAATCTTTTTGGGATGTAGCCGGTCGAGGATACGGATGATGCTCTGTTTGAGCGTAGTACCGCGCACAATGGAATCGTCCAGCACCACCAGCGTATCGATGTTGTCGCGAACCACACCGTAAGTTACATCATACACATGTGCCACGAGATCATCACGTTGTTTGTCGGTGAGGATAAAAGTCCGCAATTTGGCATCTTTCACGGCAATGGTTTCCACACGCGGCCGGTTCGAGAAAATCACATCTAACCGTTCTTTGGAAAGTTTTCCCTGCTCTGCCAAAATTTTTCCCTTTATTTGTTCGGCGGAAAATTCATTTAACTGTTCCACCAGCCCCTGAAAAGCTACGGAAGCCGTGTTGGGAATATAGGAAAATACTGTATTCTTCAGGTCGTAATCGATGGCCTTCAGAACAGGGTTTCCGAGTAATTTTCCCAGCATTTTCCTTTCGAGATAAATATCTTTGTCGGTACCGCGCGAGAAATAGATGCGCTCAAACGAACAGGATCTTTTGGGCAGCGACTCCATAAAAGCCTCATTGATAAGTTCCCCGTTTTTCCGGATAATCAGCGCATGTGCCGGCTCCAGTTCCCGGATGTCTTCTACCGGAACATTTAAAGCCGTCTGAATGACAGGCCGTTCCGAAGCTGCAACCACGATTTCATCATCAGCATAATAATAGGCGGGACGAATGCCGGCCGGATCGCGCATCACAAAAGCATCGCCGTGTCCCAACAACCCGCTGATGACATAACCGCCATCCCACCGCTTGGCAGATTCACGCAGGATGGGCAGTATATCCAGTTTTTTTATGATTTCGTCAGTGGCCTCTTTTTTCGAAACCCCTCTTTTTTTCAATTCACGATAAAGCCGTTCATTTTCCTCATCCAAAAAATGACCGATTTTTTCCAGTACCGTAATGGTATCGGAAGTTTCTTGCGGATACTGTCCCAACCCAATCAAATGCTCCAGCAGTTCATCGTTGTTCGTCATGTTGAAATTACCGGCCAGCAGCAGGTTTCTGGTTTTCCAGTTGTTGGCTCTTTTGAGCGGATGCAGGTTTTTTACATCATTTCTGCCGTAAGTGCCGTAACGCAGATGCCCCAGAAAAAGCTCCCCGGTAAAAGCTACATTATCCTTCAGCCAAGCCACATCATCGAGCCGCTTCGGATGCTGTTGCCGGATAGTTTCCAGCTCGTCATACACTTTGCTGAAAATAGTTTTTATGGGCGTAGTGCTGTTGGAACGGATACGGTTGATATATTTTTTCCCCGGCGGCAGGTCAAATTTTACACAAGCCATCCCAGCGCCATCCTGACCCCGGTTGTGCTGTTTTTGCATCAACAGATGCAACTTCTGTAGTCCGTAAAGGGTACTTCCGTATTTCCCCTGATAATATTCCAGTGGTTTCAACAGCCTTACAAGGGCAATACCACACTCATGTTTTATCTGTTCGCTCATCGGTTTGAAAGATAATTTTATCTTTGAATAATTATTTTTCAAAATTATTAAAAATCATGGTACAAATCAGGATGGCCACAGAAGAAAATCGGGAAATAATTGCTGAGTTTCAAATAAAAATGGCCAGGGAGACGGAAGACCTTGTTTTGGAAAAAGAGACACTGCACGAGGGGGTTATACACGTGTTACGCGATCCGGAGAAGGGTAAATATTTTATTGCGGAAGAGGAGGGCAAAGTGGTGGCCTCCCTGCTCGTAACCTTTGAATGGAGCGACTGGCGCAACAAGTGGGTCTTATGGATTCAATCAGTTTACGTGCTCCCTGAATACCGGAAACAGGGCGTTTTCAAAAATATGTATGCACACATTAAAAAATGGGCCATCAACGACAACGAGGTCGCCGGGATACGTCTTTACGTGGACAAAACCAATCGGCGCGCTATCAATGTTTACAGCAAACTCGGCATGAACGGCGAACACTACCGGCTCTTTGAGTGGATGAAAGAATAAACTTTGATATTGTTTTTAGGGCGGCTTAACAGGCTTTCCGTTTTAGGCGTTCGGCCTTATGTTGGAGAGATTGCTTCACACGCCACAAGGTTTTTTCAAACCGAAATTATTTCCGTGTGGCGTGTTCGCAAAGACGGGGCTTTTGTGCTCGCACGTTGCTCTTTAGGATTTTAAATTCGGACACTCAAAGCGGAGTACTAACGGGTAAGAAAAGAAAGCAGCTTCTGTTTTGATTTATTTGATTATTTTTGGCTGGCAAAAGCAAAACACTGGAATATTCCTGATAAAAAACAGGAGGCAAGGCCCATGATAGAGACAGTAAAATTAGGTGGACGATTGAAATGGTACCATATTGCGATGCCTTCCGAACAGGATTTTGAATTTCTGGAAAATACTTTTCACTTCCACGCACTGGACATTGAAGACTGCCGGCAGACCGGCCAACGCCCGAAAATTGACGTTTACGATGATTATTATTTCCTCATCCTGAACTTTCCTAATTTCGACAAGCAAAACCGCTTTGTAAAGCCAAAAGAAGTGAAAATTTTCTGGGGTGAAGATTACTTTATCACCGTGGGCAAAACCCATTGCGTAGTCAATAATCTTTTTGATGAAGCGGGAAAACAGGAAAAAAAAGATGAGGATTTCGAAATTGCCACTTCCGATGCGCTGCTTTATACCGTTATGGAGCATCTGATGACACAAGCCGTTTATCTGCTTCGCAAAGTGGGTCTGGAGCTGGAACTGATTAACCGCGAACTTTTCAATTCACGTGCCGAAACCGTTATCGAACGCCTTTCGGCAACGCGGAAAAATATTATTGTGCTCAACACCATGTTTAAACCGCAGTTACGGGTTTTTAACAAATTCGAGTCGGGAAGTATTGAGGGCTTTGCCGACAACATGGAAGATTACTGGGGTAATATCCTTGACTATTACAACAAAATATGGGACATGACGGAGGATTATGGTGAGCTGATTGAAGGATTGTCCACCACATTCGACTCCATGCAGACCAACAAGACCAACGAGATAATGAAAATTCTCACCCTGATTTCATCTATTGTGCTGCCACTAACGTTCCTCACCGGCCTTTACGGAATGAATGTTACACTTCCCTTTCAGGAAGAGCGCACTGCTTTCTGGATACTGCTGACACTTATGGTTAGCCTCGGCGTGGGCATGATTGTCTATTTCAAGAAAAAACACTGGATGTAACGGAAGTGCCTAAAGTATCGTTATCTCAAACCGATCCCAGTCGCATCCCACATTAAATTTATTTCTGAAATCCTGTAATTGTTTTCCCGAAAGGTTTACACGCATGGATACCTCTTCGTTTTCCGGCGCTTCTGATAAGATCATTCCCCTGGCATCCACCAATTTTGAATGGCCGGGGTAAGCATTTCCCTGTCCGTCAGTCCCCACACGGTTGACCCCCAGCACAAAAGCCTGATTTTCGATGGCACGGGCTACGAGCAAAGCATCCCACGGATAAGCACGCACCGCCGGCCAGTTGGCTACATAAATGACGAGATCATATTCAAAAGCTCCGTTTTCATACCGGTTTTTACTCCATACCGGAAAACGCAGGTCGTAGCAAACCATGGGTTTGATTTTCCAGCCTTTGAGCTCAACCTGCAATTGCCGGTTACCGGCTTTTATGTGTTTGTGTTCGCCACCCATGGAGAAAACATGCCGTTTGTTGTACCGTTCAAACGTGCCATCGGGTCGCATCCAAATGAGGGCATTAGAGTAAGTTGTTTCTTCTTTTAGCAAAAGACTTCCGGAGATGACCGCACCGGTTTCAGCAGCGAGGCGTTGCATCCATTGCAGGCTTTCTCCATCGGTAGTTTCGGCAAAAGGAGCAGGGTCAACAGGAAAGCCGGTGGTAAAAGTCTCCGGCAATACGATTAAATCACAGCCCTGACCCTGTGCCAGAATTTTCTTTTCAAAATTTTCCCTGTTCTGTGCCGGATTTTCCCAAGCCAGATCGGATTGTAAGTAAAGAATATCAAGGTTTTGCATAGTCGTAACTTTTCTATGAATGGTTGAATGTCAAGGGGTCATGACCGAATGCCAAGGGGTCATGACCCCTTGACATTTATATCCCCGACAAAATTTTTGTAGCTTCCCGAAGGGTCTCCTCTTTCTTGGCAAAGCAGAAACGCAGCACTTTGTGATCGTCGTGGTTTTGGTAAAAGGGAGCTATGGGAATGGCCGCAATTTTATGTTTTTCCACAAGCAGGCGGGCAAAATCCATTTCCGTTTCATCGGAAATAGCACTGTAATCCAACAGTTGAAAATAGGTTCCGTGAGCCGGCAGCACTTTAAAACGTGAATCTTTCAGCCCATCCTTAAAAAGGTCTCTTTTTGCCTGATAAAATGTTCCGAGATGGAGATAATTCTCCTTGTTACCGATAAAATCTGCAATCGCATACTGCACCGGTGTGTTACTGGTAAAAACCACAAACTGATGGACCTTTCTGAACTCGGACATGAGTTTTTCGGGAGCCAGCACAAAACCGGTTTTCCAGCCGGTGGCATGAAAAGTCTTTCCAAACGAACCGATGACCAGCGTTCGCTGTGCCAATTCCGGAAACAGGCAGGCACTTTGATGCGTCAGTCCATCGAAAATCAAATGTTCGTACACCTCATCACTCAATACAATAATGTCCGTTCCCCTCGTAAGTCTGTCCAGCCGCTCCATGTCGTCACTACGCAGCACACTGCTGGTAGGGTTTTGCGGTGAGTTGATGATAATCAGCCGGGTACGATGGGTAATCATGCGTGGCAACTCGTCCCAGTTGACACTGAAATCGGGAAATTGCAACCGCGAATATTTCACCAGACCTCCGTTCAGCGTAACGGCAGGCGCATAACAATCGTAAGCCGGTTCAAAAATAATGGCTTCATCGCCCTCTTTGATAAAAGCCGAAATAGATGCGTATAACGCCTGTGTGGCGCCGGCTGTAATGTTTATTTCCGTATCTGCATTGTATGTAACCCCGTATTTGTCGCTGAACATGTGAGAAATGGCCTCACGCAACGGTTTTACACCCGGCATGGGTGCATACTGGTTCATTCCTGCTTTCATGTAGTGGTAAACCCGCTCAATAAGCTCCTCCGAAACGGGAAAGTCGGGAAAACCCTGCGACAGGTTCACCGCGTTGTTTTCCGCTGCCAGCCGCGACATAATGGCAAAAATAGAAGAGCCGGTCTCCGGCAACTTGGTATGTATGGTTCCTGTAAATGCTTCCATGCTAAAAACTGAGTCACAAAAATACAGATTTTATACGCTTATGGGGCGTAAGCTATGCTTTATCTTCTTAGTTTTGCACAAATTAATTTTAAAATCTGTTGAAGATGAAAACGATTGATAATTATGATTTTAAGGGCAAGAAAGTTTTGGTACGCGTGGATTTTAATGTGCCGTTAAACGAGAACTTTGAAATCACTGATGATACCCGCATACGGGCGACCATTCCTACCATTCAGAAGCTACGCGAGGAGGGTGCTGCCGTGATACTCATGTCGCATTTGGGACGTCCCAAAAACGGGCCGGAAGAGAAATTTTCGCTGAAACATGTAGTGAAAGACCTTTCGGAGAAACTAAGAACGGAAGTTCAGTTTGCCAATGACTGCATTGGGGCACAGGCCCGTGAGAAAGCAACTGTTTTAAAAGCCGGCGAAGTACTGTTGCTCGAAAATCTCCGCTTTTACAAAGAAGAGACTGCCGGGGATGCGGCTTTCGCCAAAAAACTTTCGGAACTGGCCGACGTATATGTAAATGATGCCTTTGGTACGGCCCACCGTGCTCACGCCTCCACTACAGTTGTCGCCCGATTCTTCCCCGAAGCCAAAATGTTCGGCTATGTGATGGCCAATGAATTGAAAAGCATCAACAAAGTGCTGAAAGAGGGCGAAAAACCTTTCACCGCTATTTTGGGAGGAGCCAAAGTATCCGGTAAAATAGAAATTATCAACAACCTGCTTGACAAAGTGGACAACCTGCTTATCGGCGGGGGAATGATGTTTACCTTTATCAAAGCCAAAGGCGGCGAGGTGGGAAACTCGCTGGTAGAAGACGATTTGATCGACACAGCCATTGAAGCCATGAAAAAAGCCAAAAAACTGGGTGTTCATCTGTACATCCCACAAGATGCGGTTATTGCCGACAGATTTGCCAACGATGCCAACCAAAAATGTTGTCCCTCCAATGAAATTCCAGATGGATGGATGGGATTGGATATCGGTGTGGAAGCCGGTGAGACTTTTAGGAAAGTTATTGAAGACTCAGCTACCATCCTTTGGAACGGGCCTATGGGCGTATTCGAAATGGATAATTTTGCCGAAGGCACGCTGGATGTCGCCCAGGCTATTGCCAGCGCTACGGCAAAAGGCGCTTTTTCGCTGGTTGGCGGCGGTGATTCGGTAGCGGCAGTGAACAAATACCATTTGCAGGATGAGGTAAGTTACGTTTCTACCGGCGGTGGCGCCATGCTCGAATATATCGAAGGAAAAACACTCCCCGGAGTAGCGGCTATTGAAGGATAAAAACAGCAGGTACCGGGAGCGAATTTTATCAAAAAGTGTACTTTTGCAGCCCGGTATTTCCGGCCTCATACCTGCCCGAATGAATTCATTCAGGCGGGGTTCAAGGAAAGTGGGGGTTTCCTAAACACCGGAACCTGGTTTACCCCAGGCTATCGGAGGTGAGGCTAATGGATATGATACTGCTGTTTTATCAGCAACAATATCGTTCTTAACAAGATTATAGTATTGGCCTCATAGTTCAAGGGATAGAATAGGAGTTTCCTAAACTCTAGATCCAGGTTCGAGTCCTGGTGAGGCTACTGAAAAATTAGCCCTGTTTTTCATCACAGAGGTAATGAATTACCCATAGGCAGAGCCATCGGGGTATCAAAAGGGAGTGTTAGTTTCCGACCCGGAAGGTTGGGGCATTAAACCATAACCTTCTCGTCCGCCGAAGCGGAACGCGAAGGTGAAATAATAAAATTCCACAAAACAAAAAACCCCGCTTAAAAGACGGGGTTTTAAAAATTTTCTGTTTTTCTTATTCCGGATGAATGGCCTCAACAGGACAAACATCGACACAGGCACCACAATCGGTACACAAATCAGGGTCAATTACATAGAAATCACCTTCGGTAATTGCCTCAACAGGACATTCATCCAGACAGCTACCACAAGCGGTACACAGATCAGGCTCAATTTTGTATGCCATAACTCAATTATTTTAAAATTAACGCGACAAATATAGAACGAATGATTATACAAAAGACAGCAACCCCAAAGAAAAATCAATTTTTAGAAAATCTAAATTAAGCTAAAAGGGAGCTTTTCTGAATTTAGATTCTTTATAATTTAGGGCCTGCTGAAAAAGTCCGTAGTGCATCAGATACAAGGCCGCAAAGCGAAGCTGTATACTAATACTGCGAGCCACGGCAACGAAGTAGATGATGTGCTACGGGCTAACTAAACAAAAAATGCAAGAAAATGAACACCTTTTAGTCAAAAACTTTGCACCTGAAGTTACTAAGTTTAATATATCTTGTTGATTATCAAGCAATATAGTGTTTTCAGCAGGCCCTAAATTAAAGCCCCCAGCTGCTCTATTATCACAATAACCAAGCGTATTATTCTGTATTTTTGTCGGTTATACAAATATCACACGGTTACATATTATCATATCAAGCGTTTAAAAAAAAACCGGCTTGTATGATGACCGGGAAAATAATTGATTTAATTTTGCCCTGATTAATAAAAAGTATTTTTATGACAGCGAAAAAAGATAAAATAGTTGAAATAGAAGAGGCAGTTGTAAGGTTTGCCGGTGACTCAGGTGATGGCATGCAGCTAACCGGAAGTCTGTTCTCTGATTCAACGGCCTTTGCAGGTAACGATTTTGCCACTTTTCCGGATTATCCCTCCGAAATCAGGGCGCCCCAGGGAACGGTTTCCGGTGTTTCCGGGTTTCAGATTCATTTTGGGCATAAGAACATTCATACCACCGGAGACCTGGCTGATGTGTTGGTAGCCATGAACCCGGCTTCACTGAAAGCTAACCTGATATGGGTGAAAAAAGATGCCATTATTATTTTAAATGATGATGAATTTACGGAAAAAAATCTCAAAAGAGCCGGCTTTGACACCAATCCGCTTGAGGATAATTCTTTAACAGGACATCTTTTGGTTCAGGCACCTTTGAGCACGCTGACTAAAGAGGCTGTCAAGGATTTAAACATGGACAATAAATCTGTTTTAAAGTCAAAAAACATGTTTGCCCTGGGAATTATCTATTATTTGTTTAACAGGGATTACACCAAGACCTTTACTTTCTTTGAAACCAGGTTTAAGAAAAATCCGCTGGTTGTTGAAGCCAATAAGAAAGTGTTGGAAGCAGGTTATAACTATGCGGAAACACTGGAGATTTTCAATAACACTTACCGGATTGAGAAAGCAAGTCTAAACAAAGGCCATTATCGTAATGTTACCGGAAACCTGGCCACTGCATGGGGACTACTGGCAGCTTCCGAGCGGTCCGGTCGAAAAATATACCTCGGTTCTTATCCCATAACTCCTGCAACCGACATTTTGCAGGAGCTGGCCAAACACAAACAATTTACCTGTATAACCCAACAAGCCGAAGATGAGATTGCCGGTGTAGTTTCCGCTATCGGGGCAAGTTTTACAGGCGCCATGGCTGTAACTACGACTTCAGGTCCCGGTTTGTCGTTGAAAAGCGAAGCCATTGGTCTGGCTGTTATGACCGAACTTCCCCTGGTGATTGTGGATGTGCAACGGGGTGGGCCTTCCACCGGTCTGCCTACCAAGTCGGAACAATCGGACCTGATGCAGGCTTTGTTTGGTCGCAATGGAGAAGCTCCGGTCATTGTTATGGCTGCTACCGGCGCTGCCGATGCTTTTTATGCTGCCTATGAAGCTGCCAAACTGGCCATGGAGCATATGACTCCGGTAATTTTGCTAACCGATGGTTTCATTGGTAACGGTTCAGAAGTTTTCAGGATACCGAAAGTAGCCGACCTTCCGGATATTAATCCTCCCATTGCCGAACCAAACGATCCGGATTACAGACCTTATAAAAGAGATCCTGAAACCCTCGCCCGCAAATGGGCCATCGCCGGAACCCCCGGATTACGCCATCGGCTGGGCGGGCTGGAAAAAGAAGATATCTCCGGGAACGTTTCTCCCGACCCCTTGAACCACCAAAAAATGACCAGCCTGCGTCAGGCTAAAGTGGATAGGGTTGCCAATTATATTCCCAAATTAAAAGTTGACGGCGATGCCGAAAGCGACTTGCTGGTTGTAGGATGGGGTAGCACTTATGGCGTACTCCTAACAGCAGTAGAAGAACTGAGAGCAGAAGGGAAATCCATCAGCATGGCGCAGTTTAAACACATCATGCCATTGCCCAAAAATGTTTATGAGGTATTTTCCGGATTTAAGAAAATTATCGTTTGTGAAAACAATATGGGGCAGTTCGCCAATTACTTACGCATGACCCATCCCGAATTTAAATATGAGCAATACAACAAAGTGCAGGGGTTACCTTTTATGGTGTCGGAACTAAAAACAAAATTTGACACGCTTTTAAACGAATAAAATCATGGAACAAAAAATAGTGCCTCAGGAATTACAGCTTACAAAACAGGATTTTAAAAGCGATCAAATGGTTAAATGGTGCCCCGGATGCGGCGATCATGCCATTTTAAAGTCAATAGAAAATGTCTTCCCTTTGGTGGGGCAGAAAAGGGGTTATAAAAAGGAAGAATTCGTGGTTGTTTCCGGTATCGGATGCTCTTCACGTCTTCCTTATTATATGAACACATACGGAATCCACGGAATCCACGGTCGTGCTGCCGCCCTCGCTATGGGCATTAAACTCACCAATCCCAGGCTGAGCGTTTGGATGATTAGTGGTGATGGCGACTCGATGGCTATTGGCGGAAATCATTTCATCCACATTGCCCGACGGAACCCCGACATCAACTATTTGATGTTTAACAATGAAATCTACGGGCTAACCAAAGGACAGTATTCACCCACCACTCCCAAAGGACAAAAAACCAAAACTTCCCCGCAGGGATCTTTTGAAACTCCTTTCAATCCCGGAGAACTGGTGATAGGCGCCCGCGGAAAATTCTTTGCCCGGGTAGTAGATACCAACCCCAAACTGATGCAACAGGTCTTCCTCGAAGCTGCTTTGCATCACGGCACTTCCATAGTCGAAATCCTGCAAAACTGTATTATTTTTAATAATAAAATTCATGTATTGATTACAGGAAGAGAGACCAAAAACGAAAACCAGCTAATTCTGGAAGCCGGCAAGCCCATGATTTTCGGAAAAGAGAAAAACAAGGGAATTACACTTGACAGAACCCGGTTTAAGGTTGTTACCATTGGCGAAAACGGTATCACCGAAGACGACATCCTTGTTCACGATCCTACTACTGAAGATGCCGGTATCCACATGATGCTTGCCAGTATGGCGCCTCCGGAATTTCCGGCTGCTCTCGGCGTTATCCGCTCGGTGAAAGCCGAAACGCTGGAAGATGCCGTTTGGAATTCAGTTAAACATGAAAAAGAAGTTTCCCCGTATAAAAATGTTGACGACCTGCTCAACAGTGGAAATACATGGGAAATCGATTAATGAATCTCAATTCATTTGAAAAGAAAAAAGCTGCTTTCGGGTAGCTTTTTTTGGTTGTGGGCGTATTGCGCAGATATTAATCTGTTTTGATGTCTGAATTCATACTTTCACTGCTAAAAATTAACCTTTGACGGCGATGGTTTCTATTTCCACTAACACGCCAAGCGGAAGCTCTTTCACGGCAAAAGCGGCCCGTGCCGGAGGGTTTTCGGAATAATACTTTCCGTAAACGGCATTCATGGCGGCAAAATTGGCCATGTCGCTCAGCAGACAGGTAGATTTTATCACATCGGAAAAATCGTAACCGGCCTCATGGAGAATGGCGCCAATGTTTTTCATCACCTGTTCGGTTTGTTCGGTAATGCCGCCTTCCGTCACTTTTCCGGTTTGCGGATCGATGGCCACCTGTCCCGAAACGAACAGCATGCCGTTGGCTTCCACTGCCTGGCTGTAAGGCCCGATGGCAGCAGGAGCATCAGGTGTATGAATAATTCTTTTCATGATTTTGGTGTTTTTTCAAAATTACGAAATATGCCAACAGAAATACATTCCTTTCGAAATTGAGAATGTAAAATATGTGGGTTTGATGAGAGCTATTATGCAATTTTATTGAAGACATCAAATTGTTTTTCGCTTGCCAAAAACCACAATTCGATTGATAATCAGTATTTAGAAATATATTTACAAAATTAAGGTAAAATTATGCGTTTATCCTGGAGGAAAAGTAAGTTTCGTCTACACCTGACATTTTCCGGCGTATCTTTGTCCACGAAAACACCGTGCCATGTCAACCGTTTATCACAGCCGTGAAATCACCATCGGAAAGCTCCGCCTTGGGGGTCGGCAACCTGTTTTTATCCAAAGCATGGCCAACACGCCGACCATGGACACCGAAACCACGGTTGCCCAAATCATCCGTCTGACGGAAGCCGGTTGCGAGCTGGTACGCATTACGGCAGCCAACGTGAAAGAAGCGGAAAATCTTAAAAATATCCGGAAAGGCCTGCAGAAAATGGGCGTAGACATTCCACTCATTGCAGATATTCATTTTCAACCCAAAGCAGCAGAGGTTGCCGCCGGAATCGTGGAAAAAGTACGTATCAATCCGGGAAATTATTCCGGTTCACATCACAAAGCAAAAAAATATTCCGAAGCAGCTTACCGCAAAGAGCTGGATGAAACGGCAAAAAACCTGAAACCGTTGCTGAACATTTGCAAACATCACGGTACTGCTATCCGGATCGGTATCAACCACGGCTCCCTCTCCGACCGCATTTTGTACAAATACGGCAATACCGCAGAAGGACTGGTAGCTTCGGCCATGGAATTTATCCGGATATGCCGGAAAAATGGTTTTGAAAAGCTGATTATTTCCTTGAAATCCAGCGATGTACAAACCATGATAGGCGCCAACCGGTTGATGGTACGGGAAATGCAAAAGCAGGGAATGGATTATCCTTTGCATCTCGGCGTTACCGAGGCGGGCAACGGAGCTGAAGGCCGGATAAAATCGGCCATGGGCATCGGTACATTGCTGGCCGAAGGCATTGGCGACGCCATCCGTGTTTCGCTTACAGAAGTTCCTGAAAAGGAAATCCCGGTGGCCCGCCGGCTGGTAGAACTTTATGGAAGGCGAGCCACAAAACCGGATGTAAAGGCAAAGATACAATACCTGAAATCCGGAGAAATACCCGGGCACCAACGTTCGGCTGTGGCTTTTTTTGATGTAACCAAAAACTTTCCGGAGGAAACAGCGGTAATCCTCCTATCCTATCCCGGACTACAGGCGGAGGACCTGGTGCTTTGTGTACCGGTGGATTTCAACCTCGCTTACGGAAATAAAAAAGCGGATGGTTTGCTTATCGCAAATGGTCCGTCCGGCGATAACCGGCATCTCAGAGGACTGGCTTTGGAGGTTTTGCAGGCGCGGGGATTACGTTATTCAAAAACTGAATTTGTTGCCTGTCCTTCCTGCGGACGCACACTTTTCGATATTGAAAAAGTACTGGAAAAAGTAAAAAAACGATTGGGAAATATTAAAGGATTAAAAATTGCCGTGATGGGTTGTTTGGTGAACGGCCCGGGAGAAATGGCCGGTGCCGATTACGGTTTTGTGGGTGCTGCCCCGGGAAAAGTAAACCTTTACAAAAGTGAGAAAATCCTTTTCGGAAATCTGCCTGAAGAAGAGGCGCTGGACCGGCTGGAAGAACTGATTCGGGAAAGATAACTACCTGTATTTCAAAAATATTTCAGCCGTTTTTTCAATACTTCCGGCCATGGGAGTAAAATGCATTCCCGTAGCTTTCACAAATTTTTCATTGCTGTAATGGTAGATGCTGTTGGCGGTTCTTGCAGTCTGTTTTGTTACCAACGGACTTTTTCCTGTAAAGAACGACCCGGCTCTCAGCATGCGCCAGCCCAGCTCACTCAAAAACTTCCCGGCTTTGTATTTAGGTGCTTCTACTCCCAGCGAACGAGCCATCATGTCAAATGTTTGTTGGTAACTCAGGTTTTCGCCGTTTAGGATAAACCGCTCTCCGGAATACTTTCCTTCCATCAGTAAAATCATAGCTTTGGCCACGTCATTCACATCCACGTAACCGTTGACTCCGCGGGTATAAAACTTTAATCCGTTATAAACCGTCTGAAACATTCTTGAGCTGCCCGTATTAAAATTCCCGGCGCCAAGAATGATAGCGGGGTTTACAATGACAGCCTTGATTCCTTCGGCTATGCCGCGCCATACTTCACGCTCTGCTTCATGCTTACTGATGGCGTATGAAGAAGCCTTTTGCCCGTTTTTCCATTCGGTCTTTTCAGTAATTACACCTTCTATACCGGCACGCCCCAAAGCGGCCACCGAGCTCACATAACAAAGTTTTTTAATTTTTTTCTCAAGACAGGCATTCACCACGTTGGCTGTTCCGGCAATATTAGTTTCCAGAATTTCAGCCTCATCCTGGGGGTCAAAAGAAACCATGGCCGCTGTGTGATACACTTTTTCAATCCCATCCATCGCCTGCAAAAGGGAATCAATATCCAGGATATCTCCTTCTATCCATTCAATTCTTGAATAGTATTTTTCCGGTTGTGAAGTGTAAAATGAAAAGATTTTTTCGGTCTGACTAATGGAAGACGTCGCGCGCCGCAACACCCGCACTTTTTCCTCTTTTTGCGTTAATTGATACAGCAAATGTGCACCTACAAGACCTGTTCCTCCGGTTACTAAAATCATGAAGGCTAAATTAGTTTATTTTATCTTTGGGAAAAGCGTTCTATCACCGGATAAATTTACGAATAAAAATATGGCCGGCTGTTTCAACACGGATAATATAAAGTCCGGGCTTAAACTGTGACGTATTGATTCTCAGCTTATCGTTATTTGTTTCTGTTTCATACATGCCTCTGCCGCTTAGATCGAAAATGGCAACTTGTTTTTGCCGATACGCCGGTTGTTGAAATTGCAAATCAAGAAATTGCCGGGAAGGTACCGGACCCATGCTAAAATACGCGCAATACTATCGCCTTTAATATATTCGTTAGCGAGATAATCGGCATAAGTGGCAAAACCTTCATTCACCCATATGTCGCTCCAGTCGGCACAAGTAACATTATCGCCAAACCACATGTGTCCCAGTTCGTGAGCCACAAGGTCAAATCCGAAATTTCCGAGGGTAGTCATGGTTTGGTGTTCCATTCCGCCGGCCAGCTCAGTAAGGCTTTGGCCGTATTTCTCCTTACGGAAAGGATATGGACCAAACAATTTAACATAAAGTTCAATGAATTTTGCTGTTTCTGTGATTTGGTTCCTGTGTTGGTTGAGATAGTTATCCGAATTATAAATAAAATTTTGAACCAAAACAGAATCGCCGGCCGGACTGTCAGGATGGGCATAAAAACTAAAATCTCTGTAATCGGCTACAGCGTAAGAAAGCAAATAGTAATCAATGGGATATTTCGTTTTCCATTCAAAACGTTTTTTCCCTCCGGGGAGTTCGGTAATTGCAGTCAGCAAACCCTCCGAACCAGCCATATAATTGCTGTCAACCGTAAGAAATACCCAGGCCGAATCGGCTTTGTCTTTCAAATCCTCCTTTACGGGAAACCAGGTTTTTGCTGCAAAAGGTTCGGATAGTGTCCAGGTTACCTGTTTTTTCCATATTTTGTTGTATGCTGTGGAAACACCGGAAAAAAAACCACCTGTGGGGGATGTACCGTGGTAATAAATCTTAACGGAAAAATGTGATCCTTTGTTTTGAATCGGGGTTACAGGGAAAAGAATATTGTCCGCATTCCGAACAGGTTTATTTAGCTTTTCTCCATCTAAAAACGCAGAATCTATCGACATTTCCGGGATTAGCTCCACAGCAAATGTATCCAGTTTGTCCACCAGGGTAGAAGCGCCAATAGTTACATTTCCACTCACGAAAGTCGAAGTCGGGCTCACCGAAATATCCAGTCCGTAAAAATGGACATCGTAATCGAAAAGGAATTTACTTTGCCAGGAATATTCCGGATTGAACGCCTGTTGTTTGAACATTTCAAATGTTTGGTGTTGCTGTGCCGAAGCACAAAAACCAGTGAAAATAAAAAGCAGGAGAAGTGATTTTCGTAACATTGTGGTATATTATCTTTCAAAAGTAATGAAAAAAGAAATACACGATTTTTATCCTCAGGCAGTAACCTTAACCATAAATTGGTGTATAACCAGAAAATTTTAGTAATTACACCGATATTAGAGTAGCTATCATGGATAAAACAGACAATTATCGCTTAAACATTGATTATAAAGCGATTAGCTCTACTGAGAAATACATTGAGATTTTGTTTCGCCAATGGTCAATCAATGAGATTTATCTCGGGAACATCGTAATCTCCTTTTCCAACCTTATTCATTTATTATTGAAGTATCAGAGAGGCGGGGAAGTTGACATTACGACTCAACTGAAAAATGAAGAAATTTCCTTTGAATTTGCCGGAATCGCTGTTCCGGTTCTCAAACTTTTTTTAAAGGAATACCTCCTGCAGGATGTTCTGGATAATACCACACAATCTGTTTTTTTAATACAAAAAGTTGCCGACGAAATTTCAGTGGAAGACGAAAATTTGATTTTAAAATTTACTATCGGTGCCTTACCGGAAACTTACCTTAACAGCCGGAAGCAATCCCTGGAAAATTACCATCAAAACACCCCGCAAAAGACTTTAAATGATTGATTACCAGTTAGATAATGTTTCCCGACTCGTTGTCGATCCCAATACTTATTTTTCCTGGATAAAACAAACCATTCAGGGAGAAAATCATCAACCGGGAAATATTTTCTATCACTTTTGCAGTGATGAATTTTTACTGAAAATAAATCGGGAGTATCTTCAGCACGATTGGCTCACCGATATCATCACCTTTCCGTTATCAACCAGGCCTGAGATCATTTCAGGCGAAATTTTTATCAGTATTGATCGTGTATGCGAAAATGCTTTTGCATTACAAACGAGTTTTGAACGAGAGTTTACCCGGGTTCTGATTCATGGGGTGTTACACTTGTTAGGCTACGACGACCATACGGACGAAGAAAAACGCATTATACGCTCCAAAGAGGATTATTACCTATCTTTGCTGCCGCAAAAATAGTTGTGTTTCACGTGGAACATTATGGGAATGTTTGAAAAATATGACGTCATTGTTGTGGGCGCAGGACATGCCGGATCGGAAGCGGCGGCGGCGGCGGCAAACCTTGGTTCAAAGGTACTGCTCATAACCATGAACCTGAATGCCATTGCACAAATGTCGTGTAATCCGGCTATGGGTGGCATTGCCAAAGGACAAATCGTTCGTGAAATAGATGCTATGGGCGGCTGTTCCGGACTTGTAACTGACAAATCGATGATTCAGTTCAGGATGCTAAACAAGTCCAAAGGTCCGGCTATGTGGAGCCCGCGGGCACAAAGCGACCGTATGCTTTTTTCAGCCACCTGGCGACACATGCTGGAAGAAACCCCAAATCTTGATTTCTGGCAGGACACTGTCGTTAGCTTACTCATTAAAAGCGACGCGGTATATGGTGTAAAAACAGCCATGGGCATCGAAATAAAATCAAAAATCGTGATTTTAACCAACGGGACGTTTCTAAACGGAAAAATTCATATCGGGACAAAGCAGTTTGCCGGTGGCCGTATGGGTGATCCTGCGAGCTACGGACTAAGCGACGAGCTAAAATCACTGGGGTTTGAAACCGGACGTTTGAAAACTGGAACACCGGTTCGTGTAGATGGCCGCACCATCGACTTTTCAAAAATGGAAGAACAAAAAGGAGATGAAAATCCGGAAAATTTTTCCTTCCTTGAAAAAACCAAACTAACCGAACAACGCAGCTGCTGGATTACCTACACCTCGCCAAAAGTTCACGACGCACTCAAACTGGGGTTTGCAGATTCCCCCATGTTTGCCGGAAGAATTCAGGGTGTGGGGCCGCGTTATTGTCCTTCAATAGAAGATAAAATCGAACGTTTTTCTGACAAAAGTCGTCACCAGTTATTTGTGGAACCCGAAGGCTGGAATACCATCGAATATTACGTTAACGGTTTTTCTTCCTCCTTACCGGATTACATTCAGCTGAAAGCATTGAAAGAAATTCCCGGTTTTGAAAAGGCAAAAATCTTCCGGCCCGGTTATGCCATCGAATACGATTATTTTCCCCCTACGCAATTAAATTACAGTCTGGAAACCAAGACCATGAAAAACCTGTTTTTCGCAGGTCAAATTAACGGGACCACCGGTTACGAAGAAGCTGCAGCACAAGGACTAATGGCCGGTATCAACGCACATCTAAAAATACAAAATTCAGAGCCTTTTGTGCTGAAACGTTCTGAAGCCTACATCGGCGTTTTGATTGATGACCTCGTAACTAAGGGTGTGGACGAGCCTTACCGCATGTTTACCTCACGCGCAGAACACCGCATATTATTACGCCAGGACAACGCCGACAAACGGCTGACAGAAAAAGCATACAAATTAGGACTGGCTTCGGAGAAACGCTATCGGAAATACAAGCAAAAAGAAGAAAAAGTCGAAAAGCTAATACGTTTCGTTTACGAGGAAGGGATAAGTCCGGCAGAGGTTAACACTGCTTTGGAAAAAAGCAACACAGCGCCATTAAAACAAAAAGTAAAGCTTGCCATGGTTTTATTGCGACCCCAGGTAAATTTGGATTTACTGATTTCTGCGAATACAAAACTTCAAAATTTTGTAACGGAAAACAACCTGTTTAAAGAAGTAATGCGGTCTGCTGAAATACAAATCAAATACGAAGGCTATATCAAAAAAGAGGAAGACATAGCCGGAAAATTAGATAAATTCGAGAACATTATTTTGAAGGAGGATTTCAATTACAACAAGCTTACCTCAATTTCGTATGAAGCAAGGGAAAAACTGACAAAAATCAAGCCGAAAACCATTGGCCAGGCTTCCAGAATCAGTGGCGTTTCCCCATCTGACATAAATGTTTTACTGGTTTATTTAGGTCGTTAAAAAGAAATGTTTCACGTGAAACAATTACTATGAAAACAGCTACATCTTGTCCGGTTTGTGATTCAAAAAATATTTTCAAAAAATCAGATGTGAAGGACTATTTCCTGACACAGGAAAATTTCTCGCTGTGGAAATGCAAAGATTGTAACCTTATGTTTACAAACCCACGACCGGAAGATGAAGATTTAGGCCGGTATTATGAGTCGCCGGATTATCTGTCACACAACACCGGCGACAGCGGATTTATGGGCAAACTTTACAGGTTTTTGCGCGAAAGGAATATTAAGCGAAAATTCAACATTATCAATAAGCTTATCCCAACCGGTACAATTTTAGATATTGGCTGCGGGACAGGAGAACTACTCAATTATTTTCAAAAAAATAATTGGCACTGCCGGGGAATAGAACCCAATGTAAAAGCACGAGACTTTGCAAAAGCACAATATGATTTAAAAGTGGAAGAGGAGTCAGTTATCAAAAATTTTATCCCGGAAAGTTTTGATATTATAACCATGTGGCATGTTCTGGAACATGTACCAGATGTGAACAGAAGAATGCAGCAGACAAAACAGCTTTTAAAAAAACAAGGTTACCTCATTATCGCCTTACCCAATCCTCTATCCTGGGATGCCCTATTTTATAAAAAATATTGGGCCGGTTTGGATGTTCCAAGACATCTTTATCATTTTTCTCCGACTGCTTTAAAAAACCTGGCCGATAAACACAATTTACACATTATCAATTGTTTACCACTAAAATTAGATGCTTTTTATGTCAGTTTATTAAGCGAACGGTACAAAAAAAATAATTTGGCAACAGCCAAAGCTTTTTTCAATGGTCTCAGGTCTAATATAAAAGCATCAAAGAACGGACACTATTCAAGTATTATCTATATTCTGACACACGAGTCCAACTAAAATGATTACCCCGGTCATTCTATCCTTAAATTTCCCGAAAAACAAACCTTAGGAATCAATATTCTTCCCAGGTAATAATGCTCAGCAACTTCAGAAAATCATCATTCAATTTTTACTACTTTTACTTTTCAGAACCAAAGCATAATGAACAAAAACGGCAGGCATAAATTTTTATCTAAATTTTATCTCTCTTGCGCAGGATTATTCCTCACAATCCTTGCCTTCTACATAGTGTCGTACACAGCAAGAACGTTTTACAAGCCGCAATCACAGGTTAAAAAGACAGTAAAAACCTTTTATCTAATTGGCACTCAATTTGTTAACACACAGAAAAGAATGTTCAATTTGTTTGGTCAAAAAAAAGCACTGGTTTGGAAAAATATTAACGCAGAACTTTCGGACAATCAACAACTTATAGTTGTTAAACGAAACGATTCCATCATTTACTGGAATAGTAATCAGGTACCCGTGAAGCAAATGTCGTCGATGCTCAATGCCAAAATAAAAATTCTACAATCAAATAAGCATTGGTACATCGGCCTGAAGACCCGGAGAAAAAATATTACCATAGCCTCCTTCTATCTGCTATCTGAAAAAAATCTTCCGTATGGTGTCAAAGTCGAAAACAAAAATAAAACCGGAAAAGATTATTATCCGCTAAAAGAATTCAATATTTCCGTACAAGTAAAACCGGACATTCTTCCTCAATACCTACTCACCATCCTGTTTTTTCTGTATCTTTCAGCTTTTCTGTTTCTGGCACTAATTCTCTATTTAATCTACGAATGGATAGCGCATCGATTACACGAACGGTATTCTTTATTACTTTTTCTCTCGTTTGCCGTTGACCTGGTAATACTTCGCGCGGCGGAACGCTTCCTGGGGTTTCCGCAGGTACTTACAAATTCTGTTTGGCGCAGCGATCAAATTACAAACATCCCCGGTCTTTCCACCCCCGGAGATTTATTCTTAGATTTCATATTGTTGTGCCTGGTTCTTTTTATGTTTTTCCGCTATTTAAACAGGCAGCAAAAGCGCTGGAAGAGTAATATTTTTCTAAAAGCTTTCCCGGTTCAGTTTATAACATTTTCTTTCCCGTTATTTCTGTATTACATGGCTGAAAACATTCTGCACAGCGGGGGATTTGTGTCGCTTTCCGAAAATGTATATTTCAACCGAATCGGAATTATCAGGCTGTTGCTTTTCCTCGTAGTGAACCTGTTGCTATATCCCTGGTTAAATTCTTTCCTCAGGTTTTTAAAACGAAAAAGTCTCACCTATGTACAATTTTCGGTTTCCTTATTTATAGTGGGAGTAATCTATTTTCTAACACTCCCTATCGAAAAAACAATAATCTTTTTAACCTTTTCGATCGTCCTGACACTCTCGATGGTTATTTGGTTTTTCGAACGTATCAAAAGGCCGTACATCCACAGCCTTCTGGCCATACTGTTGCTTTCGGCATCCGCAGCTTATTTGCTCAATGTTAACGGACGGGAGAACCGCAATGCCCATCAACGTTTCACCGCTAATATGCTTACGCAAAAACAAGATCCTTATCTGCAATACCTTCTTCATAATTTGTCGGGCAAAATATTAAAAGATACCAATGTCATTAAAGTTATAACATCAAAACGGGAAAACAAAGAACAATGGGTTACAAACTATTTAAATAAAAAATATTTCCACGGAATGTTATTGGCCTACAGCCGGCAAATTACCCTGTGCGAACCTGGGCAAAGGCTTGAAATACAGCCCGAAAACAAAGTTGTGGGCTGTGATGCCTTTTTTAATCAACTCCGGGGAAAAGTTGTGTTAAAACGTCCTGATTTCGAGCTTTCGTTAGTTAACAACACCAGCGAAAGTATTTATTATCTGGCCCGATTTTATTACCCTCAAACACAGACCCGTAAAGTAGGGGTAAACTTGTACATAGAATTCTTTACCAACATTATTCCAAAAGGATTAGGTTATCCGGAGCTTCTGCAGGATGCATCAGCAAGCCGGTTACATCTTTCCGGCTATTCCTTTGCCTTTTATCAGCAGGGGAAGCTCGAATACAAATTTGGAGACTTTCTTTTCCCTATTGATCTCACCTATTTTAAAAATGTGCCCGAAAGGAAGTTTTTCACTAAAGATGCTTACAAGCATTTTTTGTTGCCGGTAAGCAAAAAGGAAATCCTTATCGTAAGTCGGCCACAGCTGAACCTTTCAGGCTGGCTATTGCCCTTTTCCTTACTTTTTATACTATCAGGAATCGTCCTGTTAATCTATACATCGTTTACCTATGGCAAACAAATTCTCGAAACCTTTCGCTACTCATTCAGCACCCGCCTGCAATTGACTATCTTTACAACAATGCTTATCGTTTTCCTCACGCTTACAGCCGTTATCCTATACTATTTTAATACGAATAATCGCAATATCATCAGCAATAACCTGAAAGAAAAGACCCATTCGGTGCTTATCGAATTACAAGATAAACTGTCATCATCGGGTAGTGTGGGGCTGAAAAACAGGCAGGAAATTCAAATATACCTGCAAAAGTTCTCTATGGTTTTCTTTACAGATATTAATTTATACGACAATGCGGGATGGCTGATTGCCTCTTCGCGACCGGAAATTTTCAACAAAGGACTCCAGTCGAAGCTGATGAATCCAAAAGCCTACGAACAAATAGAAAAGAATCACAAACTCTTTTATTTAGGGAAAGAAAAAATAAAAAATGTCAGCTTTTATTCATCTTACGCTCCATTTATTCTCGACAACGGTAAAGACGTGGGCGTTTTGAACCTACCCTATTTTGCACGACAATATGAGCTTCAGCATTCTTACTACCAAATGTTGGCCAACTTGATTAATTTATTTGTAATTACAGGAATGCTGGGAATGCTGCTGATGGTTTATCTATCAAGATTACTCACCCGGCCGCTACAAATTTTACAACATAAGATCACATCCGTAAGCATCGAAAAGCAAAATGAAAAAATAGAATGGGGTCGAAATGATGAGATTGGGAAACTTATCACTGCTTACAATCAAATGGTAGAAAAGCTGGAGGAGAGCGCCCGGCTATTAAAGTATTCAGCCAGAGAAAAAGCCTGGCGCGAAATGGCCCGTCAAATTGCACATGAAATCAGAAATCCGCTGACTCCGATGAAACTAAACGTACAATACCTTCAAAAAGTTTATGCCGCCAAAGATTCAGCTTTTGATGAAAAACTTAGAACAATCAGCCAATCACTTATAAACCAAATTGATACATTGGATGAGGTGGCTGGTATGTTTTCGGATTTCTCCAAAATAAATTTCCCCTTAGATGAAAAAGCAGATTTAATGCAAGCTATTAAATCGACCACAACCCTATTCAAAAAATCTTACGAGATAAACATAGAGATTGATTCGGACAGAGAATATATTCCCATAAAAACTTCCAAACAGGATTTGTTAAGAATTTTCAACAACCTCCTGAAAAATGCAGTTCAGTCGATGGAAAATGTCAGCCGGAAAGAGCTAAGAATTCAAATAATCTGCAAGAAGTTCCATGCTGAGTTACGTCTGACAGACAACGGAAAAGGAATTAGTGCAGAAGATAAAAAGAATATTTTCCAACCTTATTTCACCACAAAATCCAAAGGTACCGGCCTGGGACTTGCCATTGTAAAAAATCTCATGACAGAAATGGGGGGAGAAGTAACCTTTGTTTCGGAAGAAGGAAATGGGACAACCTTCATTCTCCTGTTTCCATTATCAACTAAATGAGTAGTAATTTTTTCACATTTTTGTAAAAACACCTCATCTTGTTAAGGGTTTGTAACGAAATAAAGTGACGAGTCTCGTTTTAAACGAGATTGCAGGTTTTCAAGGCGCAAAAGTTGCGAATAGCCACTGTTTACCCCGTGAAATAGCAAAGCTAATATTTCACAGGGTGAATTTAAAACTTTTGCAACGAAGAAAAAGCGTAAAAGGACAAGCCGAAACCGTTAGGTTATTTCGTTACAATCCCTAAGCACTGTATATATTCAAAAAAAAAGAATAAATATTTGGCATAAATGGAGATTTGAATTTTTCAAAGAAGAGAAAGTCCATTCAAAAAAATAGCCTTAATTTTGTACGCACAGAGCCCATGAGCAATTTAAGCACCATAAAAAAACCCATTGCAGATGAAATAAAAGCCTACCATAAGGTTTTCCGTGCAATAATTCGGTCCAAAGTGCCATTGCTGGACATCATTATGAAGTACATCCTAAAAACAAAAGGAAAGGAAATCAGGCCCATCATTGTGATGTACTCGGCAAAAATGATGGGAGAAATCAGTGAAACAACGTATTATGCCGCTACGCTCATCGAACTGTTGCATACCGCCACACTGGTGCACGATGATGTGGTGGACGAATCAAATAAACGGCGTGGATTGTTCTCTATCAATGCATTATGGAAAAATAAAATAGCGGTACTTGCAGGCGATTACCTCCTGGCAAAAGGGCTTTTGCTGGCGGTGGAAACCGACAACCATCACCTGCTTGAATTTGTTGCCAAGGCAACGCGTGACATGAGCGAAGGGGAACTGCTGCAAATAGAGAAAGCCCGGAAATTGGATATCAGCGAAGAAACCTATTTTGAGATTATCAGAAAAAAAACGGCATCATTAATGGCTTCCTGTTTTGCAACCGGCGCATCATCGACCATAACCGACCGAAAAAAAATAGAAAAACTTTGGCTGGTTGGCGAATTCACCGGCATTGCTTTTCAAATCATGGACGACCTGCTGGATTATAGAAAAACATCTGTTACGGGCAAACCTTCCGGCATGGACATCAAAGAAAAAAAAATTACACTCCCTTTAATTTATTTGATGAATAATACGGCTGGTGTCAACAAAAGGAAGATTATCCGCATTATTAAAAGAAAAAATCAGGATGCCGAAAGTGTGACGTTGCTCATAAACCAGATACGGGAATCCGGCGGAATTGATTATGCCCGAAATAAAATGATGGAATACAAAAACAAAGCCATTGACCTGCTACACGAGTTCCCGGATAATGAAGCCCGCCAGGCTCTGGAAGAAATCATTGAATTTACCATCAGCAGGAGAAGCTAAAGTATCTCAAACACACAAAGGAATGATTGTACGGAAAAGATTTCAGAAACAGCCTTTACATTCAGTAACTTTTCATTTTGAAATTCATTTTGAATTATACCTTGTAATCCTCTACCGAACGACCAGTTTACGGGTAATCATTCCTTTGATATCTGACTTGGAACCGACGTATATTTCTACAAAATAAATTCCATTTGCCAGGGTCTTATTTACAGTAACGCTATTACTGTTGTAAACCTTACTGAACACTTTTGCTCCGTTCTGACTGATAATTTCAATACGGTAAATGTTTTTCTGCGCTTTAATTACAAAATTTCCGGAATTGGGATTAGGGAAGATATTAACTTTCCCCAGCAACGCTTCATTATCATGAATTCCAGTACATTCTTCCCGGTATATTTTAATACTACCGTTAGCAACTAAATTTCCGGCATAAACTGACACACTATAAACAATAGAATCGGCTCCGGGTTTGACTATGGGGTTTTGCACTGATGAGTAAAAGCCAAATGGAATTGAACCCCAATTAAAGACATTGTTACCGGAACCCCCACTCGCAATAGCAAACAGCTGCGTTGTATCACCAGAACAAACAGTTGTACGATTAGCGACAACCTTAACGCTAAGCGGGGATCTTACCTGAATATAATTTTGTTCTGTCCTGGTGTAAGAAGAGTCTGCATCATAAGCTGTAAGTTTTACTGTATAAGAACCGACAACATTAAAGCTGACTTTTGGATTTTGAGAAGTATCGCTTCCCACAAGATAGGTAACAGTACCGGGCGTAAACACCCATTTCCATGCAATGGGCTTATCGGTGGACAAATCGGTGAAACTAACCGTATCTCCAATGAAAGGATTAACATTATCGGCTTCAAAATCCGCTTGTTTAATCTGAGGGATGTGGCCGGTAAACAAGGGAGAAGACCACAAACCACGGCCAAAGGTAGCAGCATACAATTTGCCACTACCCTGGTTGTCATACTGAATTTCAAGGTCGTTTACAATAACATTGGGAAGATGACCCATAAAAGGAATCCAGCGCGAACGACCTTGTTGTACATAAACGCCCAAATCGGTTCCGGCATACAATTCGGTAGTGTCCTTTTTCAATGTGTTTTGTACAATATAATTAACCGGTATTTCGGGTAGCCCCGTAGAGATATTTTCCCAGCTTCCGCCTCCGTTTCTGGTCTCAAAGACGCCGAGATTATTAAATCCTCCCATTGTAATCCAAACTTTACCGGGATTATCGTTTTTAACGGTAATGTTAGTAATACTCGCATAATTCACCGGAAGAGAACCCGTAATATCTTTCCACGTTTGCCCGCCATCGGTTGTTCTGTAAAGGATGGAATAGGTAGCAGCATAAATGTATTGCGGATTAGATGGTGCAACGGCAAGCGAGCGCAAGGTTTTTCCTCCCCAACTTGTAAGTTTTGTCCATTTATCACCCTGGTCGGTTGATTTAAACACATCCTGATAGCCGATGTAGAGCGTCTTGTGCTTCTTTGGATCCAGAAGAAAGGGTGTAACCCAGGCGCCTGTTCCGGTTATACCGGAGCTAATATCTTTAGAATTCTGCCATTGGTCTTTTGTCCTTACGATATCCCCATTGGGTGATTCGCCATATTGCACCTTTGCATCAGTATAATCAATCTGACAGTCCATGCCATCGCCCCCCATGACATTGTTCCATTTACCGGAGAAAAGTAATTTTGTCCCGTTGTCCTGAAGACCGGTGATTACTTCATCGCTGACGGTAGCCGATATGCTCATCCGATATATCTGACTGATGGCCATGCCGCTGGTGAGATCAGTCCAGTGTTTTCCTTCTTTGGATTTATAAATACCGCCATCATTACCTTCAAAAAGCGCATTGGTTCCCGGCTGGAAAGCCATATAATGTTTGTCAGCATGTACAATATCATTTTTCCCGCCACAGGTACTTGACCAATGGTTGGCTAATGTCCAGCTTTTTCCTCCATCAGCTGAAGTCCAATTATTTACGCCACCCACATAAATTTTCTCGGCATTATGCGGGTCGGCGGCCAAAACCAAATCGTACCAACCCTGACCACCGGTATCATTACCGGAGCAATTCCATCCCAATAAATTTATAGTATCCTGAACAACCTTAAAAGTATGCCCATAGTCACGGGAACGATAAACGCCAAACAAACCATTATCAGACGCAACAATAAGACCGTAAACAACATTACTGCTGTCGGCACTAACAGCAATGGCAACCCGCCCGGCATTAACACCAGACTTATCAACTACCTGTGTCCAACTGTCGCCGGCATCCGTACTGTAAAAAATACCGCCCCAGGAATCTCCACCATACATAACTGTATTGGAACCGGGTTGAAATTTAATATCCCTGAAATGGTGGGCATCAATCCTGTTAAACGTATCACCCCCATCGGTAGTTTTAAATAAACCTTTGTTGGTGGAAACATATAATGTATTGTCATTGCCCGGATCCTTTAAAATACGATAAACCATACCGTAGTAGTTTTGATTCCAGTCTAATCCTGTTTTTTTCCAGGTCTGACCGCCATCAATCGATTTTAAAACACCTATGGAATATGTATCCCAGTGGTCCTTGTCGCCTGTCCCAAGATAAACAATATCGTCGCCGCCATTGTTTTCAACAACAATATCAGCAACCCCCAAAGACATATTAAAATCACCTAATGGGGTCCAATGACCACCTAAATCTGATGTTTTCCAAACACCTCCGGAAGCAGTTCCCACATAAAGCGTATTCGTATCTACCGGACTAAAAGCAACGGAATTCACACGACCCAGGCCTGCATAACCTCCTGTGGTCTGATTTGGTCCATCGCTTACCCAGTTTCCCTTATCTTGTGCCTGTATCTCTTTCGGCAGATTGGCCATATATTGTTTAAAAACATCCCAGGCGTTTTTCTGCGGAAAAGCCTCTGTTCCGGGTGTTACACGTGTTTCCCAGTACCATTCCCAACGTTTAAATTTTTCGTAATTTTCATCGCGAACTTTATTTTCTCCTTTGGGTGCTTCTTTCATCCGTCCCTTACTCCAGTATTTTGCAAAAGCCTTCTGATAATCTTTGAGAGTCAGCGTATGATTCTTTTGCTTGTTCTGTGGTAAATTGTGTCGCCACTCTTGTGCCTGCGAAATTTGAATAAAACCTGCTAAGAGAAAAACCAAAAGTAAACCCCGTTTCAGAAACGTAATTTTTTTCATAATTATTGACATATTTAATTTCGATAATTTGTTATTACCGGATAAAAAGGGAAACTGATAACAACAAAGACCTTGCTATCTTTATTTTTTTACAAATTTAGTAAAAAGAGTTAAATTGGGTTAAATTTTTCTAATACATAAAAAAAGTCCTGCTCAATAGATGAGCAGGACTTTTTTATGCAATGTTAAACGAGCTTATTTCATTAATTCTTTGAGTTTGTTCTGCAAAGCGGCGCCTTTCAAATTTTCAGCAATAATCTTTCCTTTTGGGCCAATCAACACATTATGAGGAATTGATTGTACGCCGTAAAGTTTTCCGGCAGCCGAACCCCAGAATTTCAGGTCGGAAACCTGTGGCCAGACTAACCCGTCCTTTTTAATGGCAGCTACCCATTTGTCATGGCTTTTGTCAAAAGAGACGCCAAAAACAGTAAATCCTTTATCTTTAAATGCATTATAAGCTTTTACTATATTGGGGTTTTCGATGCGGCAGGGCAGACACCAGGAAGCCCAAAAATCAACCAACGTATATTTATGTGTTTTCACCACCGAAGAGAGTGAAAGTGGTTTCCCATCCACATCATTCATAGTGAAATCAACATAGGGCTGTCCCACGGCAACACGTTTCAGGACAGCAACACGAGCCTTTAAATAGTTGACATATTGATTGTTGGAAAGATTTGTGTCAAGAGAATTAGCAGCAGATTCCAACTGATCCAAACTTAAACCAAAAGAGTTACTCATGACAATGTACGACGAAACAACATTTTTATTATGCCGTTTTACATAACCAAGCATATAATCAGTTTTGTCTTTTTCAATCTGATCATATTGGTCTTTCAGATCGTTCATCAATTTTTCATTTTTCTGAACACGTGCCTGGCTGTATTTTACACCAAGCATCTGTTCCTGAGTTAAAAATCTTTTGGTAGAATCAACATAGGCGTTGAATTTATCTTGCGATTTCGAGCCTTTGATAACCGGATGACGCAGATTTTGCAAATCGGCATCGACGGTAATATTGCTGTTTTCAACCCACACAGGAAGATACACATTAAACTTTTTTATAATTAAATAGTAAAGCGTTGGCCCCACTACCCGGCCTTTCAATTCACCAATACCATTTTTCAGAATAACAGAATCCTTTTTAATCCATTTTCCAGTTTCACGTTTTTGCATGACAACCTTAGAATCCTGTTTTAGATTTTTAATGTTCAGTTTAACGGTAAACTGACTTCCCGTTTTGTTGTTTTGATTTTGACAAGAGGCAAAAACCAGTAATATTATGGTCATAAACCCAAAAGTTTGAAATAATTTCCGCATGATATTAAATTGATTTTATTTGTTTTAAGTATGCAAATCTAATCATTTAGATGGAAAAATCAGGCTTTTAACAATTTTTAAAAAGAGGTGTTTCGCAGGGAGACTTCGGTTCCCCCGTACCGTTTTGGGTGTCCACGCTCAAAGTCAGGGCCAGCGCAAATTTCACCGGGTTGTCCGCTATATCGCTGTTGCCAACGGTAGGTTTTGCAACTCCGATAGCCATGAGTGCGGGGAGTCTTTCTCTGTCCCGCCGGCTACCACCGGATATCGCTTACATCCCTACTGCAGAAAATGACGAAGCGAAAGACTGACAATTGCCTGACAGCCGTTTGACGACACACGAATACCTGGTTGCTTCTTTTTTTAATGCTGTCATTTGAAGGGAAATCGAAAAAAATTGTTTACTTTTGTGAGCAAATCACAACAACATGTTGTTACTGTCAAACGTACATTCCAAGACTATCTTTCTGAACATCAAAGAAAGAGACCGGTTCTGCTAACCTGAACCATCCCCGTTTTTTCCTATCATCTTTTACGCTTTTTCAATTTCAATATTTAATAAAATGGAATTACCTTTTGCAGAATCCTATAAAATAAAAACTGTTGAGCACATCCGCCGCAGCACCCGGGAAGAACGTATCCGCTGGATAAAAGAAGCCAAATATAACCTGTTTAATCTGCGCAGCAGCCAGGTTTTTGTGGACCTGCTCACTGATTCGGGTACCGGTGCTATGAGCGACAAGCAGTGGTCGGCCATGATGCTCGGCGACGAAAGTTATGCCGGCGCTTCTTCGTATTACAAGCTGAAAGATGCTATCCGCGGTATTACCGGCTTTGAATATTTTCTGCCCACACACCAGGGCCGGGCAGCTGAAAATGTTTTGTTTTCGACCATGATAAAAGAGGGTGATATCGTTCCCGGAAACTCCCATTTTGATACCACAAAAGGCCATATCGAATTTCGCAAAGCCCACGCCATCGATTGTACCATCGACGAAGCTTTCCACACCGAACTTGATCACCCCTTCAAAGGTAATGTGGACCTCAACAAGTTAGATGCGGTGTTAAAAAAATATCCAAAGAAGCGTATTCCGCTCATCATGGTTACCATAACCTGTAATTCTTCCGGCGGACAACCGGTTTCCATCGAAAACATGAAAGCCGTGAAAAAGCTTGCTGACAATTACGGAATTCCGGTGTTTTTCGATTCTGCCCGCTTCGCCGAAAATGCCTATTTCATCAAAATGCGTGAGCAAGCTTACAAAGATAAATCCATCCGCGAAATCGTACGCGAAATGTTTGCCCAGGCCGACGGGATGACGATGAGCAGTAAAAAAGACGCCATTGTAAATATGGGAGGTTTTATCGGTTTCCGCAGCAAAGAGCTTTTTGAAAAAGCCAGCATATACACCATCCTTTTTGAAGGTTTTATCAACTACGGCGGTATGTCCGGACGCGACATGAATGCACTGGCACAGGGACTTTACGAAGGTACCGAATTCGATTATCTCGAAACACGCATTTCACAGGTAGCCCACCTCGGAAAACAACTGCGCGATTATGGTATTCCTATTCAGTATCCCTACGGCGGACATGCCATTTTTATTGATGCCAAACGGTTTTTACCCAACCTGCCCAAAGAGCAGTTTGTGGCGCAAACGCTGGGCATGGAACTCTACATCGAAGGAGGCGTCAGAGGTGTGGAAATCGGTACGTTGCTGGCCGACCGCGATCCCGACACACGCGAAAACCGTTATCCCGACCTGGAGCTGCTGCGGCTGGCCATTCCGCGACGGGTATACACCAACAACCACATGGACTATGTAGCCGCTTCGGTGATAAACGTTTACGAACGCAGGAAAGAAATTACCAAAGGACTGAAAATTTTAAAAGAAGCCCCCATTATGAGGCATTTTACCGTGGAGCTGGACAGGGTGCAATAAGGTAAACGAAAAACGGAGTAATGTGCTAATGTGGTAATGAGTGTTGGGAGAAATAAAGACTTTTAATCCGTAAATACCGCTTTCGGCATAATTCTACATTACCTCATCACTCCATTATCCTTTCAATTAATAGGTAATTGCTTTGATGTCGTGGAACATGTTCAGGTAGTTTTGATAGCGAAATTGGGGGAAAGACCCTTTTTCAACGGCTTCTCGTACGGCACACCCCGGCTCGTTTACATGCAGACAGTCTGAAAAACGGCACTGATTCATAAGTTGGCGCATTTCGGGAAAACGTTGTCCCAACTCCGGTTTTTCAAATTCAACAAGTCCAAATTCTTTGATGCCCGGGGTATCGATGATATCGCCGCCAAAAACGAGCGGAAACATCTCCGCAAAAGTGGTGGTGTGTTTACCCTTCAAATGAACCCGGGAAATTTCACCCTCTTTCAGGTTAAGCGATGGGTCGATTTTGTTAATTAATGCCGTCTTTCCCACACCGGAATGACCCGAGAGTAAACTCACTTTACCATGTAACATCGCCTTAAATTCATTCAAATGGAATCCCTCTTTGGCAGAAGTTATCAAACACTCGTATCCGGCCGCTGTATAGGTTTTTACAAAATAGTCCAGCTTCTCTTTTGTGCTTTCATCATACAAATCGAATTTATTGAAAACCAACACTGCCGGTATATGATACGCTTCGGCAGTAACAAGAAAACGGTCGATAAAGCCGGTGGAAGTTCTGGGTTTTACAAGCGATCCGATCAAAACCGCCTGGTCAAGGTTAGCGGCAATAATATGGGAAGCCTTGGATAAATTAGTTGCTTTGCGAATAATGTAGTTTTTTCGTTCGTGAATATGCACAATCAGGCCGGTATTACCGTCTCCGGGTAGTTTAAAATCCACGCTGTCGCCAACCGCAAGGGGGTTGGTCGTACGGATACCTTTGATTTTAAAACGTCCCTTGAGCTTGCATTGAAACAGCAGCCCATCTGAAGTTTTTATCACATAAAAGCTTCCGGTGGAACGAATGACAATGCCGCTTTCCAGGTCGCTCATGAAAAATGATAATGTTTTTTAACTGCCGAGCGGATGTCCCAAACACATTCCAGTCCGATCTCGAATGTTACAAAGTCGCCGGGTTTTAGGGAAAAGTTGTCATCAGTCGTTTCAATAACCACGTCGCCTTCGAGAATAAGACATTGTTCTTCAGCATCATAAGTCCATGAAAAGCGGGAAGCCTCTTTTTCCCATACCGGCCAGGAGCGAATGCCTCTTCGGGCAATTTCCTCTTCGGTTAATTTTTCAATGATTACAGTTGCCATTTTTTCTTAAAATTTAATTCCCTTAAAAAAGCCTGTAAAATTACAAACAATAATAGTTCCTGGCATTTTCTTCGACTTTTTACCAGCTTCCAATTGTGTCTACTGTATATTTTTCCTGAGCCAATAAGCCGGATTTTGCAGGTATTTTTCGTGCCAGACTTCAAAATGGAGTTCTGTTTTTCCCTGCAGGTTGGTATGAATCACTCCCAAAGTCTGATGCTGCAACACCTGCTGGTTATTTTTTACCAACACCTTATCCAACCCGGAATAAACCGTATAATAATTTCCGTGTTTCAGAATAACGGCAATGTTCGTGTTGGTAATCCGGACAATATTAACAACACTGCCGGGGAATACGGCGCGTGCCGTGCTCCCCTTGGATGTAGCAATATTAATGCCGTTGTTTTTGATTTTAACGTGTTTCAAAACCGGATGGTTGTGAACGCCGAATGTTTGGGAAACCACACCGTTTTTCACCGGCCAGGGCAACCGTCCTTTGTTTGCCACAAAGGCAGAAGAAAGCCGCATTTCCAAAGCAGTGAATTTCCTGGATTTTGTTTTGGCGGCTGCTCTTTTTGCAGAAATGGCAATAGCCCTTTCAATCTGCACCTGTAATCGTTTCGACTCCCTTTGCTTCTGTCTCAGACGAGCACGAAGGCTTCTCTCCTGTCCGGCCAGTTTCTGTTTCAGTCTGGATTTTTTGTGCTGTTCCAACTGTAGTTGCGAAAGCTGCGTGGTTTCCTTATCCAACAACGCTTTCTTCTCTGCTTTATCCCGAATCAGTTTGTTTAACTTGTCTTTTTTTTGTTTTTCGAGATTTTCAATTCGCCCGGCTTCTTTTCGGATATAGGCCGAAATCTCATCAAGGTAACGCAGGCGCTGATAGGCCTGGTTGAAGTCCTTTGCAGAAAAAAGAAAGATTAACCGGTTGTAATTATTATCATTTTTGTAAAGATACCAGGCGATGCGGGCATACTCTTTTTTCAGGATGTCAAGGCGGGTATTCAAATCCCTGATTTGAATACCGGTAACGTCAATCGTATTGGATAGTGTTACAATTTCTTTTTTTAAAATCACAATCAACCTCCGGCGCATGTCCATCCGGTTATTGATAAGTTGTAGTTCGTAAACCGTATTTTTTTTACTCTTTTTTACCTCTGCAATAAGGTGATTGGTATAGGTAATTTCTTTTCCCAGTTTTTGTCGTTTGGCTTTCAGGCTGCCGGTTTTGGTCTGGGGAAATCCAGGCGTAATTCTTATAAAAAAGAAAATAAAAAAAATCAGAAAAGAGGATTTTATCCTGACCATAGCTGCATTTGTTACATAAAGGCAAAGATAAACGCAAAACCCGAATATCAAAAACCAAAATCCGGGCTTTTACAAAATGGCCTGGTTAACGGAAAGAAATTCTGTTAATCGATTGATTTTTCAAAAGAATTAGAAGGTAAATACCATTAGATGAGCTTTTTATACTTGCCCGGAATGATAAACGGGAAACTGCGCGGGATATTGATTTCCACTTTTTTGTAAATAATGTTGATGATTATTTTCTGCCTGGCATGGATAACGATTTGCATTTTCAACGGAATTGTGTACCCGTTAACCTTTTGATATTTATCGTAAAAAATCTGCAAATCTTTGCCCGGCATGCCGCTTTCACGCAAAAGCAGCACTTTTATGTTAAATGTTTCGGGGTCAAGCCAGATTTTTTGTGTCAAAAATTGGCTTCCGGAGACGGAATCTCTAACAGGCATTTGCATTTTCATCTCCAGCATATATTGCTGTTTATTCACAACGGCAGCCGAATCAATAAGCTGATAAATAACATTGTTTCCCAAAAGCAGCGCTTGCAGTATGTCGTAATTGATACTTGTATGCATGAGGCTGTCAAGCAAATAGTAAGAGCCGAGGAGATAGTTCTTTTTCAGACGATTCAGTAGTTTTACCGAGTCGGTGGTAAATACCACACGGGCAGCTTCAATGCCCATGGCCGGAACAATACTCATCCAAATAATGCTGTCATTTTTCAAACGTATCTGGGCTCTTAGCTGTACCGGCTCATTATTTCCTTTTTGGTAAGAAATGCTCAGTTTTGCACGCAAATAAGAAAAGGGTTGTTTGCTCTTTTCCATCTTCCCGTAAAGCTGGTCAAAAGACATCTCCTTTAACGTTTTTCCGGCCAGCGGCCTGATAGACCGACAGGCAGAAAAGAAAAAAATGCTTCCTGCCAAAACGCTCATTAACAGTAAAATACGATAAACCCTATTCATGTAATTTTCCGGTTTTAATTTTTTTCTTCAGAAGCCTGGAATGGTCTTTCATCCGGATGGCTTTTTTCCATTGCACGAGAGCTTCTTTGTGTTTTCCTAACCGGTATAGAATATCGCCATAATGCTCAACCACCACCCCGCTGGTTTTCCCGCCGTTATCCAGCGCTTTTTGTTCCCACTTCAGCGCCAGGTTATATTTTTTTTGCTTGTAGAGCACCCAGGCATAAGTATCAAGATTGTTTTGGTTATAGGGATCCAGGTCAACTGCTTTTTTGGCCATGGCAGCTGCTTTGTTAAGCTGTACGCCATCAAGAGCGAGATAGTAGGCATAGTTATTCAGTACAAAGGTATTTTCGCTGTTCAGCTTTAAAACTTTATCGTAAGCTTTGTAAGCGGCATCGGTTTCTTTCAGTTCGTGATAAGTGTCTCCAAGTGAAGAATAAAAGTTTCCAAGAAGGACATTATTGCCGACAGCCAGGTCTTTGCCCTTTTCCAAAAGCGCTTTCGCCTTTTTATAATGTTTTAACTGAAAATGTGCAATGCCTCCAAGCAGATAAGGAATTGGTTTTTGTGGGAATTTTTTTATGGTGGCGGCAGCATCGGTTTCCAGTGTTTTGTCATCGTTGAGGTAAAGGTCAGAGAAAAGTAACTGCTCCCAAAAAGTATAGTTCTTCTGATTACTAATAAGTATTTTTCGCATCAGCGGCCGGGCCTCCTTATATTTTTTATTCTCATAAAGCATGCTGGCGTAAAAAGAATCAGCCAGCGAATCAATGGGATGCGCCGCTTTTATAACTTCTGCCAATTCAAGCGCCTGTGCTTTTTGGTCATCGGACAATTGTCCGGAATAATAGGTTAAAAGCAGGTTAATCTTCGTCTTGGTGTCGAGTTTTGAATTGGCAAAACCTTTTTTTAATTCTTCAAAAGAAAGTGCCGGCTCCCCGTTTTTTCTATAAAAATCAGCCAGCGAAATATGTACATACGGATCGTTCGGGTTGAGACGTATAATTTGCCGATAAGCCCATTCGGCTGTTTTTGGCAGCTTGTTTTTGGCAGCAAACTCGGCCAGCATAGCATAAGATCTGACATTTTCGGGATTGAATTTTACCAGTTTTTCGTACTGTACAAGCGCCGAATCTTTCTTGTTAATACGAAGATAAAGATCGGCAATTTGTTTGGTAAGCTGCGGATTTATTCCCATCAGCATCTCTACGATACGATAGGTTTTAACTGCTTGTGCATAATCACCGGTAAAATAGTATGCAAAAGCCAGTTCGTTCTGAAAACGCACATTTCCCGGTTCTTCCTTGCAAAGTTTTTTATAAGTATTCAGATAATCTTTGTAATGGCCGGTAGCTTTGGAGAGGTTGGCATAGAGTACCAGGTACCATTTGTTTGTACTGTCCAGTTTAACAGCATTTTTAGATAGCACAAGCGCATCTTTATCATTGTTATAAGTCGACAAAAGGCGGGCCTTTTCATAATTTGCAGCTGCATCTTTGGGGTTAATCTTTAAAGCCAGCGTCAAAAGACTGTCTGCCAGTTGCAAGCGGTTAGTTTCTTTGTAAGTTATGGCACGGGCAAACAAATCAGCTTCTTTATAACGAGCCTGCGAAGCAAGAGCCTGTTGTTTTTCCTTCTTTCTTCTATGATGTTTTCCCTGGGCAAAAACCTGACTTCCGCCGGCCATAAGTACCAAAAGGATAAGTATTTTTATTTTAGTTACCATGATATTATTATTGTTAATTGTTTCTTTTATTTCCCCCCGGTATGGCCGAATCCTCCCGCACCCCGACTGGTTTCGGAGAGGATTTCCACTTCGTTCCATTGCGTCTGAACATGTGAGGAAATAACCATCTGTGCTATACGGTCGCCATCGATAATTTCATGAGTTTCATTGGAAAGATTAATCAAAATTACGCGTATCTCTCCACGATAATCGGCATCGATGGTGCCGGGACTGTTCAGTACGGTAATACCCTTTTTCAATGCCAGTCCGCTGCGCGGGCGCACCTGGGCCTCATATCCTACCGGAAGTTCAATGTACAATCCCGTCGGCACCAAAATACGCTCCATGGGAGCTATCCGTACGGGCGTTTCCAGGTTGGCACGTAAATCCATACCCGCCGACGCGACGGTTTCGTATTTCGGTAAGGCATGTTTTGAGGTATTGACAATTTCTATTTTCATTTAATCTCTTCCTGTTTATCCGTTATTTACATTGCTTTAATCAAAAAAAACAGAACCTTTCTGCTTTCCTGTCCGGGCAACGCAATGCAAACTGTTTTTATTTACTCAATTATTCGGGCTCAAAAGTAAAGAAAAAAGCAACTGAGGTACAGTGCGGTAGTGTCGTAAAATGTTAAACAATGTTTAAAGGATTCTGTATTCGTGAGAAGCACGGAAGTGAATGATAAGCCGTATTTCTGATTATTTTTATTCTTTTTACCATTCACCCCCGGCTTTTTTCCTCCTCACCCGATTTTTCCAGGCGGATTACTTTACCCGAATATTTGTAATTTTGCGCACTTAAAAAATTGTTTCCATGGAAAAGCGGGAATATGTTTGCCCGAAATGCGGTAACAAACAATACGAAACGGACGAAATTCGTACCCCCGGCGGTATTTTCGCCAAAATTTTTGACGTACAAAACAAAAAGTTTACCGTTATCTCCTGTACTCACTGTGGCTATTGTGAATTTTACAGACGCCGCACCAGCGCCTTTGGAAACATTGTTGACTTTTTTACCAATTAATTTTTAATTAACTCCTTTTCAGGAAATTTATAAAGAGCTTTTTTATGGCACATCAAGAAGATTTATTGAAAAAAATTATTGCTCATGCAAAAGAGTACGGATTTGTTTATCCTTCGAGTGACATTTACGACGGGCTGAGCGCTGTTTACGACTACGGTCCGAACGGTGTGGAGCTGAAAAAGAACATTCGCAATTATTGGTGGAAAGCCATGGTGCAAATGCATGAAAACATTGTGGGTCTTGATGCTGCCATCTTCATGCATCCCACCGTATGGAAAGCTTCGGGACATGTGGATGCTTTCAGCGACCCGCTCATCGACAACAAAGATTCAAAAAAGCGCTACCGTGCGGATGTGCTGGTGGAAGATTATATGGCCAAAATTGAAGCCAAAATCAATAAAGAGATAACCAAAGCCCGGAAACGGTTCGGCGACAGTTTCGACGAGCAACAGTTTTTGGAAACCAACCCGCGGGTGCTGGCCAGTCTGAAAAAGACAGAAGAGATCAAAAACCGCCTCTACCCGGCCATGGAGCACTCGGATATGGCGGCCATAAAACAGCTGATTGAAGACTTAGAGATTGCAGACCCGGTTTCCGGCTCCAAAAACTGGACGGAAGTGCGGCAGTTTAACCTTATGTTCTCCACCCAAATGGGTTCCACCACCGATGGCGCTTCCGAAATTTATTTGCGTCCCGAAACGGCTCAGGGCATCTTTGTGAACTTCCTGAATGTGCAGAAAACCTCACGGATGAAAATACCTTTCGGTATTGCACAAACCGGAAAAGCCTTCAGAAACGAAATTGTAGCCCGGCAGTTTATCTTCCGTATGCGGGAGTTTGAGCAGATGGAAATGCAGTTTTTTGTACGTCCCGGAACCGAAATGAAATGGTATAAATTCTGGAAAGCCGAGCGTATGAAATGGCATCTTTCTACCGGTATTCCGGCAGAAAAATTTCGTTTTCACGACCATGATAAACTGGCGCATTATGCCAATGCTGCCGCCGACATAGAATTTGAATTCCCTATGGGGTTCAAAGAACTGGAAGGAGTCCATTCGCGCACCAACTTCGACCTGAGCGCCCATGAAAAATATTCCGGTAAAAAGCTGCGGTATTTCGATTCGGAAATCGGCGAAAGTTATGTGCCTTACGTCATTGAAACTTCCATTGGCCTTGACCGTATGTTTCTGGCGCTGCTGAGTAACGCATACATCGAAGAGAATCTGGAAGGGGGTACCCGGCGTGTGGTTATGAAACTACCTGCTTTTCTTGCACCATACAAAATAGCCGTTTTCCCGCTGGTCAAAAAAGATGGTCTGCAGGAAAAAGCACAGGAAGTCATGGATAATCTAAAGGATGATTTCATGTGTTTTTATGAAGAAAAAGACACGATTGGGAAACGTTACCGCCGCCACGATGCCATCGGAACACCATTCTGTGTTACCGTAGACCATCAAACGCTGGAAGACAACACCGTTACACTGCGCGAACGCGACAGCATGAAACAGGAACGGATACCGGCAGATAAAATTTCCGGAATTGTCGCCAAAAGTCTGATGCTGAAAAATCAGGGCTTATAACCCGAATCTTCGAGAAGGGTTTGGGCATCTTTCATCCTCAAAAGCTGCCGGAGTGTTGTCTTCGGATGTTTCCACATGTATTCGCGAACCATTTGCCAGCCAAACCATCTGGCCATGGCCGGCGGAGAGTCGTGCGAAAAGCCTGTGCTGAACGGCCCGGGTTGTGTCATTTTGTTTATGAGCAAATAATCGGTGGAGTACAAAAACCGGTTTTTCACCAGAACGGCCCAGACTGCTTTTTTGTTTTGTTTCATCCACTGCAACTGCTTTTGCGTGTAGCAGATTTTCAGCGTGTCGGGAACATCCGGCAGTATGGCATCCAGAAAGTAAAGCTCCTTGCCACCTTCCATCATATTTTCCAAAAGGGTTTTCGGTTGAAAACGCTGGCGAAAATCCTGCCGGTAAAGTGTTTGTACAACATCAACAACCATGTTTTTCTTGGTCATACAACGACGGTGATAGAGCGGAATATTCAAGTCGGTATAAAGTGGAAACTTTTCTCCGAGATAATCGTCCAAAGCAATGACAACAGCATGATTATTTTTCATTACAGGCTGCTCGTAATCCAAATCGGAAACATAGGTATAAACATCCGGTAAACGGTAAGCGGGATAATAATATTTCAAATGTGCAAATGCCGAACTGAGTTGCAGCCGTTCCCGGTTCAGGTTTGGAAAAACCTTTATGGTTTTATGATAAACGTAGCGAATCTGTGTGTCGGTTACATAAGCAAAGAGCTTGTTTACATTAGCGGTGTCGTTTAAATCGGCATTTAAAAACGGAAGAAATTCCGGCTTTATTTTCTTTAAACCCGCTTTGAAATTTTTTAAGTCGAGACTAAAAAGCGCCTTCCCGTAACGATGAATGTTTACCTGTACTTTGGGCAGCTTACTTTCGGGAACAGCAGGGATTTTCCGTTTACTATGCCCGCACGAAGACACCACAACCAGAAGGAAAAACAGAAGAAAAGCAGAAAGAAAAGTTCGTTTCATAGCAATACCGGTTAACACATTCAAACCATTTGGCACAAAAAATGCCAGCACAAAAGTACTGACATTTTTTTTGTACCGTTTTAAAAAAGTTTTACAAAAGCTTCCAGCCGAGGGTAACTTCAAACACACTGGACCCGCCATTCAGCGTTTTGGTGTTGTTATCATATTTGAAATTTAAAATATTATTGATGCCACCATAATATTTGACATCAATAGCAAACATCAAAATATCAATACCAAAACCGGTCTGATACTGCCACTGAATATCCTTGAAATCATTAGGGACAAGATATTCTTTCGGCGCTGTTCCGCTGGGAGTAATTGTTTTGTTAACAATAAAGTTGGCTGTTACACCACCGAAAATTCTGAGTTTAACAACTTTCAAATCCAAAAACTGCCATCCGAGACTCAAAGGAATCTGAATTGATTTTAAGCTGACATCTTGTTCAAAAACAGATGTACTGCCTAAGGTGGGAAATTTAAAAACACTTCCCTGTGTCATATAATTCACTTCGGGCTGTACATAAACCTTTCTCCCGATGCGCATAAAAACACCAATTAACATGTTGTTTTTTAGACCAGCATTAATATCAGAGCCTTTATAAGAAAGTTTTGAGGCCGTGTAACCAATCTGCGGCCCGATATGAAACTGGCCGTACGTTATTCCACTGATAAGAATAGCAACAAAGAATAAGCTAAATTTTTTCATAATTAAGAGATTTTAAATGAGATAATTGTTTTCCATATTTGTCAAAAATAGGTAATTTTTTTTACCCGGACAAATTTTTTGCTTTTCAGCTATTGAAATCTATTATAAATCAACCGTTTAAGAGTTCTATCCGGATTAGAAGAAACGCTTTTTAGCCCGCCTGCATATTTTCAGCTCCGGGAAGCATCCCTTCCATCTGTGCCGGATCGTGGATTAAGACAGGGATGTGCTGCGGGCAAATCCAATAACTTTTCCCTTTGTAATCAAGTTGTACCAAAGGAACCTGTTCGGAATTTCTTTTGCAAAAAAGACAATATTTTTCGTTGTGATTTTCCATATCATAAATTTAATAAAGTTTAAACGGACAAAAATCAGAAATTATTTTATACCCAGTCAAAATATTTTGACCTAACAAGAAAATTAAACTATTTCGTCATTATTGGATTACGCTTTCCGCCATCTTCTGTCAAAATGAAAACCATGATAATGTTTTAATTTTCATCCGAAAAAAAAACGTATTCCGAAAACAGCATCCATCAAAATTCTTTAATTTAGCCACATAATTATGAAAATATTGTATCAAATAGGCGAATACGTCATCCTGATGTTTCAGGCTTTTAAAAAGCCCGACAAAGGTTTTGTTTTCCGCCGCCAGCTATTGTACGATTTCAAACGGTTAGGTGTTGATTCCATCAGTATTATTTCTATCATTTCTCTTTTTACCGGTGCCATCATTGCCATTCAAATGGCTTATAACATTGATTCGCCCTTTATTGCAAAATCGATTATCGGTTTCTCCACGCGGCAAATGCTGATACTGGAGATTTCTCCCACCATCATCTGCCTGATACTGGCCGGAAAAGTAGGATCACGAATTGCCTCGGAGATAGGGACCATGCGCATTACGGAACAGATTGATGCGCTGCGTGTAATGGGTGTTAACCCGCCTAATTATCTGATATTACCGAAAATAACTGCTGCCATGCTCTATTTTCCCGTCTTGATAATTTTTTCCATCTTTCTCGGTATTTTAGGGGGGGGGATTATGGGATCCATTACAGGATTAATTCCCTCGGCGGATTACATTATAGGGATTCGTTCCTGGTTCGACCCGTTCACCCTGACTTATGCCATGATAAAAACCGTTGTTTTTGCTTTCATCATCACATCAGTTTCAGCCTACAAAGGCTACACGGTAAAAGGCGGGTCGGTGGAAGTAGGCCAGGCCAGTACCGAGGCTATTGTGGTAAGCAGTATTCTGATTATCTTTTTTGATTTGATTCTTACCCAACTATTGCTCACATGATCGAAGTAAAAAACATATCGAAAAGTTTTGGGGATCAATTAATTGTGAACAATGTAAGTACTGTTTTCGAGGAGAGAAAGACCAACCTGATTATCGGCCAGAGCGGTTCGGGAAAAACAGTCCTGATGAAATGCTGTATCGGCTTATACGATGTGGACAGCGGTGAGGTTGATTTCCACGGACGTCGTTTTTCCAATCTTCCCGACAAAAAAAGAAAACATATCCGTCAGGAAATGGGGGTTCTGTTTCAAGGCGGTGCTTTGTTCGATTCACTCAGCGTTGAAGATAATATTATGTTTCCGCTCAATATGTTCACCGAAATGAGTCTGGAAGAAAAAAAGGAGAGAGTAAACTTTGTTCTCGAAAATGTTAACCTCACCGGTACCAATACCAAATATCCGGCAGAACTGAGCGGTGGTATGACAAAACGCGTAGCCATTGCAAGAGCCATTTCGCTTATGCCGAAATATCTGTTTGCCGACGAGCCTAACTCCGGACTGGACCCAAAAACCGCCGAGCGCATTGACCAGCTACTCTCCAGCCTGACCAAAAAATTTAATATGACCACCGTCATCAACACTCACGATATGAATTCGGTACTCCAGATTGGCGAGAAAATATGTTTTATCAACCGGGGAAAAATATGCTGGGAAGGAACCAAAGAGACGATTTTAAAAACAGAAAATAAAGAACTGAATGATTTTGTCTTTGCCACCGAACTTACCCGAAGAATTAAACGTTAAAACCATATATATTAATTCCCTAAAGCCATTGTTACAACCGGAATAAACGAGTTTTTAGATATTTTAACCCTTATGCTGCCTGATTAACCCTATCTTTGCTTTTCAAATTGTGCTATGATTTACATTACAAGAAGAGAACGATTTAATGCTGCCCACCGCCTTTTCAAAGCGGAATACAGTGACGAGGAAAATCTGAAAATTTTTGGTAAATGTTCTAACCCAAACTGGCACGGACACAATTATGAATTGTTTGTTACTGTTAAAGGAGAGGTAGATCCCCAAACGGGATTTCTAATAAACCTGAAAGTACTGAGTAAAATTATCCGGGAAGAAGTTATTGAGAAAATCGACCACAAAAATATCAACATTGAAGTGGATTTTATGAAAAACGAAATGGCGTCAACGGAAAACCTGACCATTGGCATCTGGAAACAATTGGAAAAAGAGATTTCCGGCCTTGGTATCACACTTCATTGTGTGAAAATTTACGAATCCGAAAATAATTTTGTGGAATATTTCGGATAATTAACAAAATAATAATCAGAGTAAAAATAAAATGGAAAATCCAAAAGCATTGCTTGATTACCAAAGAATTGAAACTTACGCCCCCGATAAACTGGAAAAATTAAAATATCATTACGAAGAAATTTTAAAGCTTATCGGTGAAGATGTTACCCGCGATGGGATGAAAAAGACACCGTTACGTGTGGCAAAATCCATACAATTCTTAACACAGGGTTATGACCACGACCCAAAGGAAATCCTGCTTTCTGCCCGGTTCAGAGAAGATTACAAGCAGATGGTCATTGTGAAAGACATTGACATTTTTTCCTTGTGCGAGCATCACATGATTCCTTTCATCGGGAAAGCACATGTGGCGTACATCCCCAACAACTATATTACGGGGCTAAGCAAAATTGCACGTGTGGTAGAGGCCTATGCGCGCCGGTTGCAGGTTCAGGAGCGGCTGACCACACAAATCAAAACGGCTATTCAGGAAACTTTAGACCCGTTAGGGGTGGCAGTGGTCATTGAGGCACGACATTTGTGTATGGCTATGCGGGGTGTGCAGAAACAAAATTCTGTCACCACCACTTCCGATTTTACGGGAGCTTTTGAAAGAAAAGAGACACGTGAGGAGTTTATTCATTTGATATCCTCTCATTTGTCTTAATGTATTGTTGAATTCAAAATATTAAAAAATGAATATTAATCAATTTGGAAACAATCTTGTCGGCAACAAACCGGCCGCGGTGCCGGTAGCAAAGACTTATCTTGCCGGAGTATTCGGTTGGATGTTTCTGGCGTTGGGAATAACAGCCACCACTTCATGGCTTTTTGCCTCAAGCCCGCAGCTTATAGCAATGCTTTACTCCGCCAAAGGTAGTCTGACCATCCTGGGCTGGGTGGTGCTGTTGGCACCGCTGGGATTTGTAATATGGATGTCGGCACGATTTAACAAAATGTCAGCCTCTACCCTGGCTCTTTTGTTTGTGGTTTATGCGATTCTCATGGGTATGAGCCTGAGCTTTGTCTTACTGACCTATACCGGCGCTTCCGTTGCAACAACTTTTATGATAACCGCCGGTATGTTCGGATTCATGGCTGTTTTGGGATATACCACCAAAACCGATTTGACCAAATTCGGTAACATCTTGTTTATGGGGCTGATCGGTATTATCATTGCTATGGTCGTAAACACGTTCATGCACAGTAGCGGGGTGGATTACATTATCAGCTTCATCGGGGTGCTGATATTCACCGGCCTGACAGCTTATGATGTGCAAAAGCTGAAAAGAATAGGTGCGGGACTGGTGGAAGGTGCCGAAGGAACACGAAAAATGACCATTATGGGTGCGCTTACCCTTTATCTCGACTTTATCAATTTATTTCTATTTTTGCTGCGTTTTTTCGGTAATCGCCGTTAAATTTATTTTTAAAGAAATTATATGATAGCTTACGTTTTTCCGGGGCAGGGCGCCCAATATACAGGCATGGGGAAAGATTTGTACAACAAATCTTCCAAAGCCAAAGAATTGTTTCACAAAGCCAACCACCTGCTGAAATTTGATATTACAGAAGTGATGTTCGCCGGCACCGAAGAAGAATTAAAACAAACCCGGGTTACCCAGCCGGCAATTTTTCTTCATTCTGTCATCCTGGCAAAAACCATGAACGACGCGTTTAAACCCGATATGGTTGCCGGTCATTCGCTGGGTGAATTTTCCGCATTAGTGGCTAACGGTACACTGACTTTTGAAGATGGGCTGAAACTCGTCGCCAAACGAGCTGATGCCATGCAAAAAGCCTGCGAAGCAGAACCATCAACCATGGCTGCCATCCTCGGACTGCAAGATGATGTGGTAGAAAGTATTTGTAAAAGCATTTCGGATGTGGTGGTTCCGGCCAACTACAACAGTCCGGGACAACTGGTAATTTCCGGAACGCTAAGCGGCGTGGAACAAGTCATTACAAAATGCAAAGAAGCCGGTGCCAAACGGGCACTCATGCTGAAAGTAGGAGGTGCTTTTCATTCTCCGCTCATGGAACCTGCCCGCATTGAGCTGGCAGAAGCCATTAACAGCGCTGTTTTTAACCAAGGTGTTTGTCCTGTTTATCAGAATGTTACAGGTCAGCCGGTAGCCGACCCGGAAATTATTAAGACCAACCTTATCTCACAGCTTACCTCTCCGGTACGCTGGACGCAAATCATGCAAAATATGCTGGCCGATGGCACCACCGAGGTGGTGGAAGTCGGCCCGGGCAAAGTGCTTCAGGGTCTTTTCAAAAAAACAGACCGGCAACTTTATACACGAAGTGCAGAAGTTTAAACAAAAAAACCCGCCGGCTGGCAGGGTTTTTTGTTTTCAGAAAATAACGCTTAGGATCTTATTTATAATGCGAATCAATGGTTAAATTTCAACCATTGATTTGAATTTATTTGGATTTTGCAGTTTTGAATTTATCTTTTCCCGGTTTATCCGGTTTTGTTTATTTCGATACAACTCCTTAGCTATCGCGGTTCACGCGTAATTCGCGCCCTCCTTTGAGGATAATGTTTTTAAAGTTGCTGCTGATTTTCCGGCTCACTTTGGCATCCACTTCAAAAAAGGAATGAGAACTTTGCAAATCAACATTTCCTATCTCTGATGGTTTTACTTTTGCATGAAGGCAAATAAAATCCATCAGATCGTGCTTGCTAAACTTGTCTCTGGTACCGAGATTAATAAAGAACCGGGGTTGATCCGACTTGTTTTTTGGTTTTCTGTCTCTGTCTCCCGACATGCTTCCGGGTTTTTTGCGGTCGCGGCTAAAATTACGGCTTTGGTCGCGATCACGATCGCGGCTGCGTCTACCTCTGCGTTCTTCCCCATCGGTCGACCTGGCACTACCCGACACGTTGAGATTACCCGATTTTCCGAGGTTTAATTTTTCCAGTTCGTTGACCAGAAGTTTAGCCGTAAGCTCTTCTTTGGACAGGTTCCCGAAAATCATGTTGGCTTTTTCCAGTAATTCGGGTGTGACTTTTCCTTTTGTATTCTTGTCAATAATTTGCTGACACCATTTTTCTATTCTGACATCTGCAATCTCATCGCTGCTGGGAATGGGTATTTTTTTAAAGGAGATACCCAGTTTTTTTTCAAATCTTTCGATTTTACTCTTTTCCCTGATGTTGACAAAAGCAAGGGAAATCCCGGTTTTACCGGCACGGGCAGTCCTTCCGCTTCGGTGTGTATAATAAGAATGATCGTCAGGCATCGTAAAATGAAAGACATGAGTAAGGTCATCCACATCAATTCCTCTCGCGGCAACGTCTGTGGCAATAACAAGATTTAAATCGCGTGTTTTAAAACGTTTCATCACCCGGTCTCGTTGTGCCTGGGATAAATCTCCATGAAGCGCATCTGCTTTGTAATTCTTATTCAACAGCTCCTCTGCAAGGTTTTGGGTATCCCGCTTTGTTCTGCAGAACACAAGGCCGCGCATATCCGGATGAATATCCAGAAAACGGGTCAGTGCTTCGGCTTTATCCGCCTGTTTTACAACAATATATTGATGTTCAATATTGACATTGACCTTCGTGTTTACGTTTACTTTTACCTCGATGGGATGGTCCATATACTTATTGACAATCTTCTTGATTTCGGGAGGCATGGTGGCCGAAAACAGCCAGGTTAATTTATCGGCGGGAGTAAAGCTTAAAATTTTATCAATATCTTCTTTAAAGCCCATGTTCAGCATTTCGTCGGCTTCATCCAATACGAGAAACCGGAGATTCTCCAGTTTGATGGCTTTACGACTGATTAGGTCAATAAGCCTGCCCGGGGTGGCGATAATAATATGTTGCGGCTTACGCAGTGCTTTTATCTGGTTTGTAATGGCCGCTCCTCCATACACAGCCAGAATATTTATTTTATGAAGGTATTGAGCAAACAGTTGTAATTGCTCTGCTATTTGCTGACCCAGTTCACGGGTCGGAGCCAGAACCAAAGCCTGTGTAGCCTTATTCGAAGGATCGATGTGTTCCAAAAGCGGAATTCCGAATGCGGCGGTTTTGCCGGTACCGGTATTTGCCAGGCCGATAAAATCTTTTTCTTTTTCTAACAGTTGTGGAATGGCTTGTTCCTGGATTTCAGTAGGATTTTCGAAGCCAAGGTCGGTCATGGCATCCAAAATTTCGTTTGAAAGCCCAAGTTGTTTAAATGTGATCAATGAGGTATTTTTAAAAATGAGCGGCAAAAGTAAGTTAAATTATTCACATAGAGCTTTTTTAGGAAAATTAATAGAAAAAAAAAGACAAGCCATCGCATCATCGTGGCATTCTGTCAAGTAATGTCCATTTTCCCGGCTGCCATAATAAACCGAAGAAGTCGGTCTTATTTTATTTGATAGCCTTTTTTTTCTGTTTTTTTAGTATTGTAAGATGTTATTCTTTTAATTTGTAAAAAATTATCATTTTATATTTTAAAGATATCGCTTATGAACAAAAAAATAGCCATCATAGGAGGTGGAAACCTGGGAAAATCAATTGCCACAGGTCTTTTGCACGCTAACGCAGTACGCCCTGAAGATTTAACGATTACCCGTCGTAAAATACAATTTCTTTTGTCTTTTTCTGAGCAAGGGGTAAATGTAACAAGCGATAATCATGAAGCCGTTAATGAGTCGGACATTGTCATTTTTAGTGTAAAGCCACATAAAATAAATGATATATTGTTGTCGGTAAAATCAGATATTTTAAAAAAGAAACCCATTGTTATTTCTACCGTAACCGGTGTGAAACTAACAGAATTAGCGAGTATTTTGGGCAATACGATTAGCCTGTACAGGGCTATGCCTAATATTGCGATATCGGTTGGGGAATCTATGACCTGCATTTCAACCAATAGCCATGATGAAGTACAGAATAATACCATTGCCGGCCTGTTTAATGTGATGGGCCATTCGGCTTTTATTGATGATGATTTAATGGGGGCCGCTACTGTTTTGGGAGCCAGTGGTATAGCTTTCGCTATGCGATACATTCGGGCTGCAATGCAAGCCGGAATAGAGATTGGTTTTAGTTCTGAATTATCGAAACAAATTGTTACTCAGACAGTAAGAGGGGCTTCTGTTTTACTGCAAGAGAATAATATTCATCCCGAGTCGGAGATAGACAAAGTAACAACTCCGCGTGGTATAACCATAACCGGTTTAAGTAAAATGGAATTACATGGTTTCAGCTCATCGTTGGTACAGGGAGTCCTGGCATCTTATGAGAAAATTAAAGAAGTAAAATAACACCCTGTTATTTAGGTTGTTATATGTATAATAAGGGCCTGCCAGCTTTCTGTAAAATACCGCTTTAACAGCTTTTGCCTGGCGTTTTGGTGGAAATAGAAACTATCGCCGCCAAAAGTTAATTTTTTAGCAGAGAAAGTATGGATTCAGACACACTATACCTGCATTCCCCGTGTCTGTACCTGAAAATTAACCGAAAGCAGGTCTCTTTACAAAGGAAAATATTGATTCCCAAAATTATGGGGAAATTCAAAATGCAGATATCCAAACAAATTAATATCCTGCGCAAGACACCCGGAACCAAAACCTGGCAACACGATTACCACGACCAAATTATCAGAAACGATACCGAATACCAGCGAATCAAAAAACACATCAGGAATAATCCATTGAATTGGAAGGCCGACACGTTTTTTGTATAGCCCGGATAATTATTGTTTTCCTTTCAGTATTTCCAGCGCCGCCTGCTTGGCGGCAGCGAGTGTTTCGCGGTCCACTTTGTGCATCAGCATACCTTTGGTCAGGTCGTCAGTCAGGATGTGGTGATTCAACATCAGCAATTGCAGGATAGTGTTATTAACCTGCGTTTCCCAAGCGTAGTTATCGGCTACAAAAACCTTGTCCGGGAAACTTTTAAAGACTTCAACCATAACATTTATATGGGGCAAATGCAACAGTTGTTGATAGGTTTCGCTCATTGCCGATATTTCCATGTTCATGTTGGGGGTTATCAGCAGGGGTTGGAATTCTCTGGTACTATCAAGGCGTACTTTCAGGTTTGACAGGTCAATTTCCTCGTCGGGCTGATCGATACGTACCAGTTCGGCTTTTCGCATGAGTTCCATTTGCCACAACCAGAAGTTGTACCGGTCGATTTCCGCATTGCTTTCCTGCGGGTCAAATACAGCAGCATATTTTTCCCTTATCAGGTTTTTCACCCTGTTTTTATTTGTGTTGATGTCAGGTCGTTTGTTGCGTACTTCGCGAATCAGGCGGCGCATGTCTTCGGCGGCAATCTGCGGACCGGTTATCTCTTTTCCTTTCCGGCCAATGTCGGTGGAGAGGATGCCGAGCTGCACTTTTTTGCCTTCGCCGGTTTTCAGCGCTTCAATAAGATGTTTTTTACTTTCGAATTCCCCTTCTTCGGCCACAAACGGCTGTCCTGCCGGTGTGCTGGCCAGCGAATCGAACAGCGTGTTAAACAGGTTACGGTCGATGATTTGTTGTTTTTCTTCATCTTCCGAAACAACAGCGGCTACAAAACGGTTTTTAATAATATCAAAATCAACGCCCGATATTGTCCACTCTTTGTCCCCTTCACAGAATTTCTTATCCACGAAGATTTTGTTGACCATTTCTTCAAGGTTTATCTCGTCAATCATTTTGTAGGACGAGCAAAGGTAAGAATGTCCGGTATAATCGTCGTATTCCCAATCGAGCACATCGTCGATGTAGGCACCGTGACGGTCCATTACCTCCACAATGTTTTTGTCGCCGGTGTAACGCAACAGGGTTCGCTGGAAATTGGGATTGTCACCGCTGGTGGCTTTCTCTTTGCGTTCGCCATGCGAATTGCGGTACAGGATGAAATTTTCCGGATTTTCGTAGCGCGTAATTCCCGCCTCTTCTCTGGCGAAATTACTGGCAGTAAGCATAATATCGATTTTATAAGGCATGCTTACATCACACAACCCGCTAATAGTACTTCTTGAGTTCAGATCTTCCACATTGGAGTCGGAGGCGCTCTCAAAAAGAGTATAATAGTATTTGATATAATCCGGGTCGAAGTCGGTAACGCGACTGAAGTCGCCTTCTTCGGTACCGATGCCGTAGAGGTTGCCTTCTTTGTCGGGAAAAAGATGGAGCATGTCGCCGGCAATCATTTTAAGCGAACGAACGCCCGTAAGGTTTTTCATCATCCATTTCAGCATCATAGCAGCCAGCATTTCCGACTTACCTACGCCGCTGTCGCCACTAATTTGTACCACAAAAACAGCCCCGTCTTCTTCTTCTACGGCAAACATAGAGCCGTGGATGGGAATACCTCCCAACTCTTTTATTTTCTCATTCATCACCGTCAGACGAGGCTTTTTGATGTTGCCGAAATAGTCCACCTCTTTTCGGAGCGGAGCAACGATGGCTTTAATGTTTCCCCGAGGACCGGGAATATCAAAATAACCGATCTGGGGAAAAGAGATAAGCTTTTCGGGGAAACCGTAAAAACAGATGGTATCGGGAACAAATTGCCGGATATCTTCAAGCGATACTTCTTGTTTTTCCATCAGACGGAAATTGTCAGTAAGATATTTTATGTAGGATTTGTGAAAAACAAAAAGTTCGTTCACCAGCCCGCCGTTGAAAATCTTACAACGATAGTCGCCGGCATCCATGTTTCCGATAAATTGCTCAAGACGGTTCAGGAAAAACGAAGGCATGGGGCGTGTATCCAGCACTTTGATGTATTCATTGGAATTTTTTTGCGCCAGAACAGCAATCTTTTCCTGTTTATCCTTTTCACCGTGGAGGCGGTCCAGGCGATGGTAAGCAAATTCCCGTTTTTTAGAATCGGTTGCAATACGTGTGTGTGTTTGCACATTTTGTTCCGTACCAATAACACCGCATTGCGAAAGCATACGCGGAATCCATTCGAGATGAATTTCCTGATTTTTAACCAGCGCATGTTGTTTTATATCAAAATGTTCATAAACACTGATGCCGTGTTGTACCATTTCGTTGATGGCAGAATTTTGCTTGAGGAAAACTGCTTCGGACAGGCGCATGACCGTATGCACATAAGGATAATAATGCTCGTTGGACCTGGTATTGTTGATCAATTGAATGAGGAAAAGAACAAACCAGCGGGTTTCCTGATGCAGATTTTCCGCAGAGACTTTTTTGTTTCCGCTTTCCGAAACTTCATCCCAGAGCAAATGCCATTCATCCGGCAGGGCTGCATACAAAAAGTCGTTAACCAGTGATTCAGCTTTTCTCTCCTTCAATTTGTCTGTCTGCTGTTGGAAAGAACGGAATATTCCTGTAAGATTGGTTTTAAAATGGCTTTTTTCAGTAAGCAGATAGAGATAGGCAATACGTTGGGCCGCGGTGAGCTCGGATGAATTGACCTTCTCGTGAATGCGACGATTTATGTCGCCGAAAAGTTTTTTCCCGATGGTCAGATTTTCATTTACCATATTTTGATAAACACCATCGCTAAAGAATTTTAACGTGTTATTTAAATCGATGCTGTTCAGGTTGATACCGATAATTTCCGTGAAATTCTCCGAAATGCTATGTATCAGTTCCGACATGGATGGCGCCGGAGGATCGTTTTCGAAGGGAAGGTTGAAATGCAGCATCAGCTCTCTGATATATTTGCGGAGCAGTTGGTTGGAGCCTTCCATACGGGCTACGTCCGAATGGTGATTTCCTCTGCTAACAACGGCCATAATTTTGGTTTTACCCGGTGAAAACAAGAGCCGTTCCATTTCCAACAGAATTTCGGCCATAATCAGGTCTTCGTCGGGCGCATCGAGTACATAATGGTTGGGTTCGTAGTTTAATTTGTTGGTTATATATTTCAACAAAGTGGATTTGCCGAAATGCGCCAATACCTGACTGAAAGGATGGTGCTTTATAGCCGGTATTTTAGAATAAACCTGCGGTAGAAGGTTCTCATAAACCGAAGTAAACGCCTTGCTTTGAATAAATTCGGACAGGCTGGAGCACCGTCCCGATTCTTCGGTAAATTCAATGACTGCATTTTGTGAATCGTCAATGGAATGGATGCTTACACCACTCACGGACGGAGAGGCGTGATAAAGCGTCCACCGGTTATCAATAAGCAGACTTTGGAAAGGCTTCTTTTGAAGATTACGTATCAGGTAAAAGTCATCCAAAACCTGGTCAATGAAAGCCCGCTCGGAGGGTAAATAGAAAATCTCTTCTAACAAATCATCGGTACTGCGACCTTTGTTCTTTTCATTATTTTTGGCTTCATAAAAGAGACTCCAGTATTTAAGGACAATCTCCAGGGCGTTTTTTATCTCCTTACGGAAAACATCATAAGAAACTGTTGATCCTTCAAGATAGCCGCCAAGCGAAAAGCGCAGGAAGCCTGTTTGGTAAGGAATCACGGCAATACCACGTTGTTCGGCCAGTTTTTGGGTAAATTTTTCCAAATCCTGAAAAGAGAAAAAATAATTTAACTGAATATTGAGTAGGAAAGAGCCGTCAGAAGCCACCAGCCGTGCATATTTTCCCGCTTCCCCGTCTAAAAGTTCGGAAGTTGTTTCTTTGGCAATATCCAGCCGTTTCAGCGATTCGTTACGGAAGTTTTTATTCACACGGAATCCGTTGAGGGCGCCTACGAGTTGCTTTTGGTAATAAGCAAAAAAAGGTTCGTCTTTGTATTTAAAATCATCGGGAAGTTCCAGCATGTTGAGTTTGTCGATGGAAACCATTTCGTTCAGCAGAAAAATGTGCAGCAGACTGCCTTCAAAACTCATTTTCAGGCTGTTGTCGCTTTTTCTTTTGCTTCTGTGGTCGGATTGTTCGGCACAAGTACTTATGATGTACTGTTCGATGAGCCGTTTTATTTTCTCCCGTGAAGCGTTCCGCGGCAATTTTTCCTCCAGGATGTTTTTAATGCGTTTGGCTTGCTGGGCGGTTTCCAGAATATTCACAAGCATATACAATGAGTTGGTATTCCCGGTTTCTTTGTTGTTTTTATTACGGGCAAATTCGATAACTTCTTTTTTCGCCGGGGTGGCTACAATTGCACCCAGCCTGTCGCCTGTTGCACCAAGATTTTTTGTAGTGGAAATAGACGAAACCATGTTCAGCCGGGTGTATTTCTGATTCAGGTTGTCCATCACATAACGTGATATGGTGCGCCACTTGGGCTCGGCAGGATCTTTGGTTTTAACCGTATCGTTATAAGCCTCATCAAGAAACAGTGTTATCTTGCTGATACTTACGAATTTAATAAAACGCAACAAAGCCGGGTTATTAAAATCAGAATAACCTGAAGGGTTGGCCGGGTCGTTAATGACAATGGTCAGGTTTTCACAAAAACGATCCCATATATTTCCGGATTCATCAAAAATTTGAAAAGTGTTTTTCATACGTTCGAGCCGGAGTGTTAACCGGTCAAAATCTATTCTTCCTTCGGGGGTAATGCCTATCTCGAGGTCGAAAGGATTAATATCGAAACGGTCGGTGGGAAACAGATCAAGGTATTCCCAGGAGGAATATTTGTTGAAAAGGATATAGGGTTTCAGCACTTTGTCTTCTTTGCCAAAGAGCACATCGCGGATAATCATTTGTACGTCATCCGAAATAGAAGTCTTCTTCAGATTGGTAAGGTTGCTGATAAACTCTTTGATGATGTGCTGTTCTCCGGACGTAAGCGTGTTGTATTTCTCCAGAATTCCGAGGTCGATAAGCACATTTGTCAATCGGCCTTCATTATCAGATTCATTTTCAGCTTTGATAATGTATTGTTTGTATTTTTCAAGAAACAGGTTGATACCGAAATTTTTATGAAAATGATTTTTCAATGTACGCTGATAGGTGTCGGGATAGAGGTTGAGAATGACCCGGCAGCGTTCAACAATTTCATTGCTAATGGGCTTTAGCTTTCGCTGAAGCAAAAAATCGCCGTAAGTTTTAATTTGGTTTCTGCCGCCGCCTTCCACTACGGTGGCGATGTGCAATTTTTTTGTTCCGGAGTAAAAATATTCTAATGTCCGTTCTTCAAAAGCGGCAATAAGTGTCTTATTCAGCGTCTTTTGGCGGACGCCATCGGCACAACGAATGATGAGGTCCAAGTAGTTGCTGAGCTTTTCAAGGGTGTATTTATCTTTGATAATCTGCCGCGAGAATTCATCAAATTTGAAAAGGCTCAGGTTTTTCTCCGGATTATCCGTTACGCCAAGTTGTTCTTTTTTAAGCTGATTCAATTCTGTTTCGTACGAAGCGATTTTCTCATCCATACGCGATTTGAATTTTTGCAGGTTTGTGAGGCTCACTTTTTCAAGAATCAGCCGGAGGTTCATTTGGCTGTTGGCCAGTGCGCCGAGTTTTTTGGTATGCACCTTATCCAGGCTTTGAATGATTTTGTTGTTAAAACAATAGACCAGGCTGATATTGGTGCGTATGGCCATGGGCGAATTATCCACAAAAATCATTCGGGTCAGGTAAGGAAACCATTTGAGATTGCTAAAAGGGTTGTGGATAATCGATTGTACTTTAATAGCGAAAACGGCAGTATTATTTTCCTGAATTTTTTGAAAGAGCTGTTCCTCGTTTTCATAATTGACCACCACGACCTGTTCCGGATGAAAAAGCTCTTCTTTCAGCAGGCTGATGGTTGTGTCGGGACTACCGCTTACAACGGTTGTCAATAAACCGTTAAGCCCTTTAAAATAAGTGTTTTGCGACATTCTTTCCAGGAAGTCCTTTTTTTCTGCACCGGTGGTATAATGAGCACTTTGAACGACCATTTGTTCCAGTACATCCATCAGATAATTCCACTGCAATTTTTCCCGGTCATCATAAATTCCCAACACTTCCCGGAAACGGCGCAGCACGGTAACTTCTTCGCCAAGCAAGATGCTGAAACGGAATTTTAAATTGGCACGGGTAAACGGAGGCGTGCCCATGGAAAAATCCTGAAATCCCAGTACTTTTCGTGCTTCTTCCTGTTTTTCATCATTGATAAGTTCGGTATCCATGAGGTTTATCAGCCTGTTGCGAAAACGATTCAACCGGGAACGATACTGAAAAGCTTTAGACTCTTCGTGAGGAAATAGCATAAGCGAAACATCTCCGTAAGATTGGAAAGCTTCTTTTAATACCAGCAACTGGCGGTAAATTTCCTTTTGCTGATAAACCGGATCGTCTGGTTCCTCATAGCAAAGCCGGTAAAAATTCTTCAATAAATCCATATAATGGGAAGGCAGAAAATTTTCGGCTTTAGGCCGTAACGCCAAATAGAGATCAATAAAGTCAAGGGCATCTTCGCCCAATTTCAGATTTGCTTTTTTTAGTGTTCGCATGGCTCATTGTTTTTTAAATATCTCGCCGGAAAAGGGTGCTGTTTCCGTTTATCTGTACTCTTTTTGAACATCTTCTCCCTGCGAAACAAAATTAATACTTAATTTATTCTTTTTCAGCCTTTCAGCTGTATTTTTTATACTTCTCTCTTTGAACGTCTTTTACTTTTATCCTAAAAAAGGCCGAAAACTGTTTGCTTCCGGCCTTTGGTTTATTATTCTTTAAAAATCTTAGTAAGATTTTTTATGAACCTGTTGAACCGCCCGGCCGGAAGGGTCAATCACATTATTCAGCGAATTATCCCATGCCAGAGCTTCCGGTGTGCTGCAAGCCACCGATTTACCTCCCGGAACGCATTTGGCAGCCTGATCACCGGAAAAAAAGTCATTAAAAATGGTACGGTAAAAATGGGCTTCTTTCGTCATGGGCGTGTTGATGGGGAAACGATAAGCTGCCTTTTCAAGTTCCAGGTCTGTTACCTGTTTGGCAGCAACTTCTTTCAACGTGTCAATCCAGTTATAACCAACCCCATCGGAAAACTGCTCTTTTTGCCTCCACAACACCTCTTCGGGCAGATAATCGCTGAAGATTTCGCGCAGAATGTGTTTTTCCATTTTTCCATCTTTCACCAGTTTGTCTTCCGGATTAATGCGCATGGCCACATCCAGGAATTCTTTGTCGAGGAAAGGTACACGGGCTTCCACACCCCAGGCAGCCATGGATTTGTTGGCACGTAAGCAGTCGAAAAGATGCAGTTGCGTAATTTTTCGCACGGTTTCCTCGTGTAGCGCTTTGGCATCAGGCGCTTTGTGAAAATAGAGATACCCGCCGAATATTTCATCGGCGCCTTCGCCCGATAAAACCATTTTTACGCCCATGGAGCGAATTTTCCGTGCCATTAGATACATAGGAGTTGCCGCCCGAATGGTGGTTACATCGTATGTTTCAAGATGATAAATAACATCGCGTACCGCATCCAAACCTTCCTGAACGGTGTAAACGAATGAGTGATGAACAGAGCCGATATAATCGGCTACTTTTTTTGCGGCTATCAAATCGGGAGAGTCTTTCAGCCCGATGGAAAAAGAGTGTACCTGCGGCCACCAGGCTTCCTGCATATCGGATGTTTCAATCCGCCGCTGGGCGAATTTCCGGACAACGGCGGCAATAATGGACGAATCGAGTCCGCCGGAAAGCAGAACGCCGTAAGGAACATCCGACATAAGCTGGCGATGTACGGCATTTTCAAGCGCCTGTTTCAGCTGTTTTTTATCGGTACTGTTGTTCCTGACTGCGTCGTATGATTCCCAGTCGCGTTGGTAATGACGAACAAATTTTTGATCTTTGCTGCTGAAGTAATGTCCGGGAGGAAACTCCTCGATTTTGGTACAATGACCGATAAGCGCTTTCATTTCGGAAGCTATATAGAAGTTTCCCATTTCGTCGTAACCGTAATACAAAGGCACAATACCGATGTGGTCGCGACCGATAAAGTAGGACTGGTCCTGGTTGTCGTAAAGAACAAAGGCAAAGATACCATTCAGGTCCTCCAGAAAATCCGTTCCTTTTTCAAGGTAAAGTGCATTAATAACCTCACAGTCCGATTTGGTTTGGAAATCGTAAGGGTTTTTCAGGTTCTCTTCCAATTTACGATGATTATAAATTTCGCCGTTTACAGCCAACGCGAGCCGGCCATCAGCACTCATCAACGGCTGTGCACCGTTTTCCACATCTACAATCGATAACCGTTCGTGAACCAGGATAGCTTCTTCGTTTACATAAATCCCGGACCAGTCCGGGCCACGGTGGCGCATGGTTTTCGACATTTCCAACGCCTGTTCCCGCAGACCTGCCGCTCCGGTTTTAATGTCCAGAATACCGAGAATTGAACACATGATAACTTCCTTTTCCTTTACCTTGATTTACGGAAACAAAACTATTATTATTTTCAATAAAACAAAGGCTTAAAAAAATTTTGTTTCGTTCCCGGTAAGAGATAAAATGTTTTCATACAAAAAAGACAGAAAACAGACGGTTTCAATCGTTTGAGGAAAAATCCTGATTATCAATCTGTCTCCGGCAAGAAATTCCGATCGGCAGAAAATAGTCCACTGTTTTTATGATTGAACCGTTTTCAAAAAGTTGCTTGCGGAGTTTGGTTCCGGCGGAGTAAAAGGTAATCAATTTTTTTACTGCAAGAGGGAATTCATTAACCAAGGCACTCAAAAAAGAGGTCAACATATTTCAGGCATTGACACAATGTACAACTTTCCACTAAGTTTGCAGCAGAACCAAGAAAGTATAGAAAAAACCTCTTTATTCCTGCTCTTTCAATATTGCATCATAAAGCACCTGCTGTATGGATGTTCTGATATTCAACTGATAAATTTTGTGGTTTAGCCGCGTGGGATAAACGCGGTTGGAAAGAAAAATATACAGGAGGTTTTCTTTCGGGTCAACCCAAAAGAAGGTTCCCGTATAACCCGAGTGTCCAAAACTTGAAGGGCTGGAGCTTTTGGCCGGATAGGCTTTGTTTTCAGGTAACGTATCATTTCCGAGCAAAGGTTTATCAAAGCCGAGGCCCCGCCGGTTTCCGTTTTCAGGATATTGGTAACGGGTAAATTGCTCCATGGTAGTATCTGAAATAAATTGCTTCCCACCGAAAAATCCCATTTGCAGATACATTTGTGCCATTTTTGCCAGATCATTGGCTGTGCCAAACAAACCGGCATTTCCTGAAATACCTCCCATCATAGCGGCTCCTTCATCATGTACATATCCGTGAATGTGTACTTTACGGAAAAAAGTATCAATTTCCGTAGGGACAATGTCCTGCAAAGGAAAATGCCGGTAAGGATTAAAAGTGAGGGTATAAGCGCCCAAAGGATGATAAAAATTCTTTTTGAGAAAAGCTTCAAAATCTTCTCCGGTTAAATTTTTAACGATTTGAGGAGCAAGATAAAAAAACAAACCCGAGTAGAGATATTTTTTTACAGGAGATACCGGTGATTTCTTGATTTCACGATACATGGTTTTCCGGTAGTTTTTATTTAAAAAAAGATGAGGTGATACCGGCACATTAAAGCGGGAAGAAGAATCATAGCGGAAAATTCTTCTTTTAAATTTTCCATTCGTTTTTACGGTTTTTCTCCAGTAAGGAATCCACGCCTGCAACCCGGCTTGATGTGCAAGAATTTCCCGTAAGGTCATGGTGTTTTTATTGGAATGTTTGAAAGCAGGCCAATACGCATCAACCGGCACATCCAATTTAAGTTTACCCTGATCGTAGAGTTTCATAATAGCCGGAAGAGAAGCCATAACTTTCGTTACGGAAGCAAAATCATAAAGATCATTGTTTTCATCTTTTTCCCTGTCGTAATAAGTGTGATACCCATAAGATTTATGGAAAACTACCGCCCCGTTTCGGACTACGAGCACTTCAGATCCCGGATAGGCCTTGGCTTTAATACCTGCCTGTGCTATGGAATCGACCATTTTGTTCAGATAAACCGAATTCATGCCTTCCTCTTCAGGAATGGTATAAGAGAGTCGGGAAAGCGATGGCGTGAAAATCCCGTGGTTGATAGGAAAATGATCCAGCCGGACAGGAAGTGTCCCCCGAGAACCAAACGCCCCAAAAATAAGCTGTGCCGCTAAATTCTGAAATAAAGGACTGTCTTCATAAGTCAGCACAAGCCCTGTCGCTTTTTCGATGCCGGGCATTTTGTTCAGCAAAAACGGATTTCCAAAAACCGTAACAATTGTTTTGTGAGAAGCTATCAGCTTTTGCAAAAAAGTTAACATATCAGGAGTAATACCAAAATTCCTTCCGGGATACTGGCTCAGGTTGGTCAATCCGACAATAACGAGGTTATATGGTTTTAACCGGGACAGCAGAAGGCTGTCGGAAACAACCGTATTGCCTTGTGTCCAAAAAAAGTTTGTTGTCCGGGTGTAATTCGCCAACATTTTCTGAAAAGGAATTTCCGTTTTACTACCGATTGCCAAGGTGGCAATACGCTGTTGACTAAGATTTCGCACCGGAATAATATTATTGCTGTCGCGGAGTACCGTAAGAGAAGCCCGGATAAGTTTGCGGTTCAATATTTTAGCCGAAGGTAAATTCAAATCACGGATCAGGTTGATGGTGTCAATAGGTTGCCAATGATTTAAGCCTGCCCAATATTTGGCAGCAAGCACTTTTTTGCAACGTTGATTAATATCATCCCACGAAATAAGACCTTTAGCCACAGCCTCTTTAATCTTTTTGATGGCAAGCGGGACATCCTGAACAAATTCCAAAATATCATTGCCGGCAACCAGCGCTTTGGCTTCCACCACTCCGGGCGGAAAGTATTTGGTTACCCCTTTCATGTTCAGGGCATCCGAAATGATCAGTCCCCGGAATCCCAAACTGTCTTTTAAAATACCCGTAACAATGGGTTTGGAAAGAGAAGAAGCCAAATGTGGCGTTGAGTCAAGCGCCGGGACATACAAATGTGCCGTCATTATGGCGGACACCCCGGCTTTTATCATTTGCTGAAAAGGATAAAGTTCGAGCGTATCCAACCTTTCACGGCTAAAGGGAACTACGGGAAGTGTTTTATGCGAATCGGTACCGGTATCCCCATGGCCGGGAAAATGTTTGGCTGTAGCCAAAATGCCTTCATCCTGCATTCCTTTCATATAAGCAATGCCTTTGTCGGCTACCTTTTTTTTGTCCATGCCGAAAGAGCGGAAGTTAATCACCGGATTATCGGGATTGCTGTTGATGTCCACCACGGGAGCCAGATTCATTTGGACACCTGTCCGTTTAAGTTCTCTTCCTACTTCGCGGCCCATCTGGTAAATCAAGCTGTCATTACCAATAGCCCCCAACGCCATTTGATAAGGAAAATGTATGGTGTGTTTCAGACGCATAGCCAGACCCCATTCGGCATCCATGGCTATCATCAAAGGCACTTTCGACTGCGACTGGTAATAATTGGTCAGCATGGCCTGCTTTTGCGGGGTTCCCTGAAAAAATATCAGGCCGCCGATTTTATATTTTCGGATTAAATCGGTGATGGCTACTTCGTGAGATATGCCCCGGTTGGAATAAGCAGCCACAAAAATCAGTTGCGCTATTTTCTCATTACTATCTAAAGAGTTAAATACGGAATCAACCCAATGTGTTTCCAAATCTTTCCGGAAAGCGGGGGTTGAAGATTCTTTTTGGGCTGTGACAGTCGTAATACCGGCCATCCAAAACAACAAACAGGCAACTGTTAGTTGTAAATAATTATGTTTCATTATCATTATTACTTTTGTTCACTTTTCCAGACTTCCTGCACTTTTCTTACCGAACCATACAATAGCAGGAGCCGTTTGGCTTCTTTTTCGTCTAAGGTTGTTTCTTCCATGATCATCCGGGTACCCCGTTCCACCAACTTTTGGTTTGTCAGCTGCATGTCCACCATTTTGTTTCCTTTCACTTTTCCCAACTTAATCATGGTTCCGGTGGTAATCATATTCAGCACCAATTTGGCGCTGGTTCCGGCTTTCATCCTGGTACTACCGGTGACAAATTCGGGACCGGCGATAACCTCAATGGGAATATCTACCGCAGCAGCAAGGGCTGTTGCCGGATTATTGGTAATGCAAGCCGTCAGTAAACCCTCTTTTCGCGCTTTGCTCACGCCACCAATTACATAAGGGGTTCTTCCCGAAGCAGCGATACCCACCACGGTGTCTTTGGCAGTAGGTTCATACTGTGCCATATCTTTCCAGGACTGTTCCGGGTCATCTTCCGCCGATTCAACAGCTTTGCGAATAGCGCTGTCTCCACCGGCAATCAGACCGATCACCAAATCATAGGGTGCGCCGAAAGTAGGAGGAATTTCAGAGGCATCCAGAATCCCCAGCCGGCCGCTGGTACCCGCTCCGAGATAAAACAATCGTCCTCCCTTTTTTATCCGTTCCACCAGCGCCACTACCAGTTTTTCAATTTGCGGGATCTGTCCTTTTATGGCAACCGGAACCAGCATGTCTTCCCGGTTTATTGTTTCCAGTAACTGTTTTACCGGCCATTTTTCCAAATCCGAATATTTTGAGGGAGATTCGGTGATATCTTTATTCTTCATTCCAATTGATTGCTAAATTCAGGTTACATCTGTAACCTTATGTTTTGCAAACATATTTAAAAAAAACTATTCTGTATCTTCTTTTATCTTTTTTGGTGTTATCAGGAATTCAACCTGATATTTTGCCTGGTCTGTTTCCTCCCATTTGTTGGTATCGAAAAGGATAGCAGCCACTCCCGAGGTAGGCAGGTTGTCTATCTGATGCTCCCAATCCAAAAACAAATTAACCAAAACGGTAAACGCAGGATTATGTCCCACCACCATCACCTTTTCCACCGTGTCGGGAAGCGCATAGATGATTTCCATAATATCTTCGGAACCAGCATCGTAAAAAGAGGATTCTTTCTCTATTTTTTTTTCCGGAAAACCTATTCCCTGCGCCAGCAACCGGGCTGTTTTATAAGCCCGTACTGCCGTACTACTGATAATTTTGTCGGGAAAAACCTTGTGTTCTTTTAGCCAGCGGGCAATTTTTTTCGT
>BTTE01000005.1:0-67222 GCA_036244975.1 bacterium
AACTTTCCCGCTTCTTTCACGGCCTGTTCCGAACCATAATGGATAAAATCTTCGTATTTCATCACTTCGGCCCGGATAAATCCACGCTCCAGGTCGCTGTGTATCACGCCGGCTGCCTGTGGAGCTGTCATGCCTTTGCGAATGGTCCAGGCACGGTTTTCAGTTTTACCAATGGTAAAAAACGATTGCAGATTCAGCACATCATAAGCGGCGCGTACCAGCTTGTTCACCCCGGGTTCTTTCAATCCGGCATCTTCAAGAAAAGCTTTCCGGTCTTCTTGATCATCCAGCTCAGCGATCTCGGCTTCCAGCTCACCGGCAATAATCAACACCTTGGCATCTTCCGGCAAGGTTGCTTTGACCTTTTCCACGTAAGCGTTGCCTGAGACTGCCGAAGCATCATCCACGTTGCAAACATATATAACGGGTTTGGCAGTCAGCAACAGTAAATCGTGAATATACTGCTCATCTCCATCTTCAACGGGAGCCGTGCCGGCATTACCGAAATTTTCCAAATGTTCTTTGTAAATAGTCAGCGCTTCAACGCCTTTTTTTGCCTCTTTGTTACCGGTTTTGGCCAGTTTTTCCAGCCGTTGCAGCTTACGCGTTACTAAATCCAGGTCGCGCACCTGTAATTCAAAATCCACAATTTCCAAGTCCCGCACCGGATCAACAGAGCCTTCGATGTGAGGCAGGTTATCATCGTCGAAGCAGCGCAGCACGTGAATCAGTGCATCGGTTTGCTGCACATCGGCCAGAAACTTGTTCCCGACGCCTTCGCCCTGGCTTGCGCCTTTGGCAAGGCCGGGCAGATCGACAATCTCCACCGTGGCCGGGACAAGCTTGTCAGCCGGAAGCAGTTTATCCAATTCGTACAACCGCTGGTCGGGCACATCCACCACGCCAATGTTTGATTTGGTCGCGCTGAAAGCATAATTCGAGCTTTCCGCTTTGGTGTTCGACATACAGTTGAAAATGGTGGTTTTCCCCGTATTGGTCAACCCGATAATTCCACAATTTAAGGCCATTTTATCAATATTTTTTATAAAAATTCCGGCAAAAACAGCACAGCTTGTTTTCACTTTTTGAAGCAGCAAAGATACGGAATTCCGGCCGGATTAAAAATCCTCAAGCTCAATAGTTCGGGATGACATGTCCCGCACAATGGAAATATCATTTACAGTAAAACAGACCATTTTTCCCTATTTTTGTGTAAAAATAAAAATATGGTTTATACGCTGGGCGAAATGTTGCTGGATGTGATGGTGGGACAGGAAACAGAAATTCCACGGGAAGCTTTTATAAAACACGGCCATCCCGGAGGGGCTATGCTCAATGCGGCGGTGTCGCTGGCGCGAAGCAGGGTGGATACGGCTTTAATTTCCGAAGCAGGGGATGATGATGTGGCTGCTTTTCTTGTGGGCTTTTTACAGAAAAACGGTGTTCGGACACAATTCATAAAGCAGTATCCGCATTCTACGACATCAGTAGCTATTGCCCGGCTGGATGACCAAAAGAAAGCGCATTACACCTTCCTGGATAATTATCCTGACCGACGCAGCTTACTATCGCCCGGACATTTTTTATCTGACGACATTCTGCTTTTCGGCTCTTTGTACGCTCTTGACCCGGCAATCCGTCCGGAAATACAAAACATTTTATACGCCGCAATCGCAGCGAAAAGCATCCTTATGTATGATCCCAACATCCGGAAGCCGGAACTGCTCACAAACAAAAAGCGAAAAAAGGCGCTCCTGGAAAACTTCCGGCTGGCGACAATCATCAAAGGCTCAGATGAAGATTTTGATGCTGTTTTCGGTCGGCAGTCGGCTGAAAAGCACGCTTTATCTCTTCAAAAAATCAACCCTGAGGCACTGATTTTCATTACCCTCGGAGCAAAGGGGGCCTTGTCCGTTCGGGGAAACCGGATATTCAAAAAAGAAACCCTGAAAGTGCCAGTGGTCAGCACCATTGGCGCCGGAGATGGGTTTAATGCCGGTGTTATTGCGGAAATTGTGAACAGCAGGTTCACAAAAGGACAGCTCCCATGCAAAATGGAAAAACTACTGGAAGCCGGCATTGCTTACTCTGCAACCGTTTGTAGTTCGGCAGAGAACTACATTCCGGTAAAAATTTAGTCCGGACGTGATAAATAAGAAAGAGATGAAACAGCGCCGGTCGCTTATTATAATATTTCTATTTTTGACTTATGAATAAAAGATGGTTTCCTTCTTTGGTTTTGCTTCTGGCGCTCCTTTTGTTTTCGGGACAGGCTGAGGCACAGTATTTTCTCACCGGTCAGGACCCGGCTTCCATAAAATGGCGACAAATCAAAACCAAAGAATTCCGGCTGATTTTCCCCAAAGGCTATGAGAAAATCGCCAACTACTACATGAATTTACTGCAGCTTTCGGCGCCTTACATAAACACCCCGTATCACGCCAAAATACGGCGGCTGAGCATTGTGTTGCACAACCGCTCCACCACCTCCAATGCCATGGTTTCGCCGGCGCCTTTTCATGCCGACTTTTTTGAAATGCCTTCGCAGGAAATCTATGCCCAAAACTGGCAAAAGCAACTCACACTGCACGAATACCGCCATGCTGTTCAGCTGTTCAAAATGCGACAGGGTTTCGGCAATGTGATGTACTATCTTCTTGGTGACCAGGGAACGGCGGCGCTGTTCGGACTTTACCTGCCCATGTGGTTTGTGGAAGGCGATGCCGTCTGGAGCGAAACCGTCCACAGCAACAGCGGCCGCGGTCGTTTGCCTGAGTTTGTCTATCCGTTGAAAGCACAGGTGCTTGACAAGAAAATTTACGGCTACGACAAAGCCCAGTTCGGCTCCTACCGTAATTTTGTTCCCAACCATTATACGCTGGGCTACCAACTGGTTTCGGAAGGGATAAAAAACTATGGAACAGGACTTTGGAACGATGTGCTCAACCAGGTTTCACGAAAAGGCTACACCTTTGTTCCGTTTACCCACCGGCTGAAAAAAAACACCGGAAACAAAAAGGTTAAATTTTACAAAGCCACCATGGACGACCTGAAAAATCAGTGGCAGACGCAGGACAACAAACCAGTGAAAAACATTCCCGTATTTTCTGTATCCGACCGCTTTTATACCAGTTACCTCTTTCCACAGGTACTGTCCGATGGGAGCATAATTGCCGAAAAAACCTCCATTGACGACATCAACCGTTTTGTAAAGATTGACACCAATGGAAAAGTTACGCGGCTGTTTACGCCCGGTTTCGACTTTGCAGAGTCGCTTTCAGCCAACGACAGCCTCATTTACTGGAATGAAAAAGCCTTTGACCCGCGCTGGTCAAACCGTGATTATTCGGTCATAAAAGTTTACAACTACAAAACTAAAAAGCTGAAACAACTCACCCGCCGCAGCCGCTTTTTTGCCCCTGCACTGTCGCCTGATGGAAAAACTATTGTAGCCGTCAGGGTAGATACGCAGCAAAACTATTTCCTCGACTTTCTAAATGCCGCCACCGGAAAGAAACTACGGGAATTTCACATGCCCGGCAATCTCTTTTTTATGATGCCGCACTGGTCGGCTGATGGGAAAAATATCGTTACCGTTGTCCTCGGCGACAAAGGCAAATCCATCCTGCTGCTGAATACGTCCACCATGAAAGCAAGGCAGCTTCTTCCGTTTTCCTTTACGGAAATCAAATGGCCGGTGATGTACGGCCGGCAGGTGGTTTATACGGGAGCTTACGAAGGCAGGGACAACCTGTATGCCATAAATGTTGCTACCGGCAAGACATATCGTGTTTTCAACAGCCGTTTTGGTGCTACCGGCGCCGCTTTTTCGCCCGGCGGCGGCAGCCTCTATTTTAGCCGCTACACCGCCGACGGCTATAAAACTGCTTCCCTGTCTTTTCGTCCCGATTCTTTGAAACCGTTTGATGTTACCACAACGCATTATGAATACCTTGTGGACAAGTTGCGCGGGAAGAACACTTTTGACCTCGATGATTCCATCGTCCCCGAAAAAAAATATCCCGATAAGAAGTACAGCCGGCTGGGTCATCTTTTTAACCCACACTCCTGGGCGCCGTTTTCGCTTGATATGGACAGTTATACTGTCAGGCCGGGCGTTATGCTCATGTCGCAAAACGACCTGAGTACAGCCGTTACTCTTCTCGGCTGGACCTACAACCGGAACGAACGAACCGGAAAATTTAATTTCAGTTTTCGCTACCTCGGCTGGTATCCGGCCATGGGTATCGGGGTAACGTATGGTAACCGTCGCAGCTGGTTTATCGATAACAACGGCTTTTCGCATGAGGTTTTCTGGCACGAAACACATCTCTCTTACAACATTAGTTTGCCGTTGAACTTTACCCACAGCAAATGGATTAACGGATTGCAGCCCTATGTGGCTTTTTCCGAAAAATTCCTGCAAATGGGAGCCGGCTACCCGTATAAATTTAAAGAAAACCGCGTAACCACCATGCACTATGAGTTTTATGCCTATAACATGTACAAGCGCTCACCAAAAGATTTGTATGCCAAATGGGGACAGGATATTCAGATTGATTACCAGAATACACTGTTTTCCGATAATCCGGGCAACCAGTTTGCCGTACAAAGTCATTTTTATTTCCCCGGTTTTGCCCGGCATCAGGGGCTGGCGTTCTATCTCGGGTACGACAAACAGTTACGGGGTAATTATTCTTTCAGTACGCTGGTGGATATTCCGCGTGGCTATGTAAACATTTACGAAGATAAAATGATTGTTTTCAAAACCGATTATGCATTTCCCATTGCCTATCCCGACATAGACTGGCAGGGTGTGATGTATCTGAAACGGATTTATGCCCATGCCTTTTACGATTTTATGAGAGGGGAAACTGCCGGTGTGGATACGGACTACAGCAGCACCGGACTGGAACTTTACACCGACTGGAATTTTTTGAGCTTTTTTCCCGATGTTATGCTGGGATTACGCTGGTCATATGGCATTCATCAGGGTTCGCAAACCTTTGATATTCTATTTCGTATGAATTTTTAAACATAAACCATAAAATCATGATGTATTCCATTTTAAAATTCCTGAGCACGGTAATTTCCATATTGATAATCGGCGCGCTGCTTCCGGGTATTCGTATTAAAGGTTCCACTTTTTTGACAGCCGGTCTTGTTGCCATCGTGCTGGCCATTCTGAACTTTCTAATTTATCCTTTTATGATGATTTTAACGCTGCCCATCACCATTCTTACCTTTGGGCTTTTCCTGCTGGTCATCAATGCGTTCATTATTAAAATGGTCTCCTGGATCATTCCCCAATTTGAAGTGGATAATTTCTGGTGGGCACTGTTTTTCAGTATTCTGCTCAGCGCCGTTATGCTTTTCTTTGAGATGTTTCTTCTTCCCAACAGCCAAATAACAGGTTACAAATAATACGTAATAACTTTCGCCCGAGGTGCTCCCTAACTATGTGTCCGGTTAACTCTTCTTCAAGTACTTGTCCAGTACTTTGAAAAGGGCCGCCTTTCGTGTGGGTTTGCGAAGGAAGGCAACACAGCCGACTGCTTTGGCTTCTTCCTGATTTTCCAATGAGGTGTAAGCAGTTTGGGCTATTACGATTAAATCCGGATTCTGTTTTTTTATCAATTGGGTGGCTTCCAGACCGCTCATGTCGGGCATTTTTATATCCATAAGTACCAATTTTATTTCCGGATATTTAGTGCAAAATGCCACAGCTTCTTTTCCATTAATGGCATGTAGAACCTTTATGCCGGATTGGTATTTTTTCAAAAGAATCTCGAGATACTGGTAGTTTACTTCTTCGTCTTCCGTTACCAAAACAGTGATACGTTCCGGCGATGATTCCGTGGTCGTTTCCAGCATTTTTATTAACTCCGGATGAACCGGTTGGTAAGGAACTTCCACAAAAAACGTAGAGCCTTTTCCTTTCTCTGATTCGAGACGGATTTTTCCGTTCAGCAATTCGATATTTCCTTTTACGATGGACAATCCGAGTCCCAGCCCTCCGGCATTTCGGGTGAGTTTTTTATCTTCCTGCGAAAACTGCTCAAAAATAAGCTCCCGGGCATCATAACTTATGCCAATACCGGTATCTTTTACATAAAATTCCAGTTTGTTTCCCTTCCGGTTGTACCCCATTTCCACATACCCCTGCTGGGTAAACTTCAGGGCATTCTCCAGCAGGTTGTCAATAATCTTATGCAGTTTTTCTCCATCAACATAAATCCGGGCTGCCTCGTCGGGCAAACCTTTTTTTACATACAACGACAAACCTTTATTTTTGGCTTTCCTGTCGAATTCGGAAAAACATTGCATAAGTATTTCGTTGATGTTTAGTTTAGCATCTTCTTTTTTAACCTGATGGGTTTGCAATTTTGAAACTTCCAGTATCTCATCAATAATGTGTAGCAGCTGCCGGGTGCTGTTTTGGATAATCTGCACATAATTTTTTCTGTTCCCCGGGCTAAGGTTATCATCATCGAGCAGGGAAGCAAAACCCATAATCCCGTTCATTGGTGTGCGGATTTCATGCGACATGTTGGCCAGGAACTCACTTTTCAGCTTATCGCTTTCTTCTGCCTGTTGTTTGGCTTTCTTTAGTTTGGCCTCCATCTCTTTTTGGTCGGTAATATCCTCTTTAACACCAATATAATGTGTTGTCTCTCCTTTGTCGTTTTTGACCGGTGAGATGCTGACCAACTCCCAATAAAGAGTGTTGTCTTTTTTGCGGTTTATTAACTCGCCATGCCACTCTTTCCCCGCGGTAATGGTTTCCCAAAGCTCTTTGTAGAGGTTGTCCGGCATTTTTCCGGATTTTAAAATACGAGGACTCTGTCCCAGGGCTTCTTCTGCACTGTAGCCGCTCACCTCGGTAAATTTCTTGTTCACATATTGAATTTTTCCGTCAAGATCAGTAATTACAATGGAAGCCGGACTCTGCTCCACACCCAACGAAAGCTGCCGGATTTTTTCTTCGGATTTTTTCCGCTCACTAATATCGCGGGCAATACTCAATACATATTTTTCATTACCAATTTTAACCAGGCCCGAATTAATCTCCACCGGAAATTTCCAACCGTCTTTTCTGAGAAAAACGGTTTCAAACTCCAGCATTTTCCCCAATTCAAATTTATCCCAGTACTGTGCTTTTTGCTTTCTGGCTAGTGCCGGTGGAACCAGGGCAAAAGCTTTCATACGCAACAAATCCTTCAATGAATAGCCGAGGCTTGTAGCCGTTTTCTCATTGGCATCTACAATATTACCATCCATATCACAGAGGAAAATAGCATCCCCGGCTTGTTGCATGACTGTTTTGTACCGTTCGTTGCTGGCTTTTAGCCGGGCAAGGGCATTTTTTCGCTCAATGAAAAGGGCTAACTGATTAGAAATAAAGTTAAGCAATTCTTCATCTCTTTTCGAAAATGCATTAGGATTTTTATAATGCTGGAGGGCCATAACGCCGATAAAGTTACCTTTATTTATCAGAGGAATTCCCATCCAGACAGCGGCATAGGGGCCTATTTTCTCTACCTCTCCTTTTTTCTCCAGTTTTTCAAATTGGGATTTTGTTAGAACCAACAATTCCCTTTTGCGGCGGACATATTCAATCAGCCCTTTTCTTGAATCGGAAAGCGAGGTACGATAGGCAGCCTTCTTTTTGTCTCCCTGGTAAGGAAAAGAATAAAGATGTTTTTTGGCATCATACAAAGCCACATAAGCATGGTTGAATTCAACTACCTGTTCAATAATTTCAAAAACTTTTGCAAGAAAATCTTTCAGCTCCTCCTCCGAAGCAGCGGCGTGGGCAATATCAAAAAGTATCTTTTGCCGGAGGACCGTTTCGCGGTTTTCCTTTTCTGCCTGTATGTGGAACAAGGCATAGGCCAGGTCGCCGGTAACCTCACGGAACAACTCAAGTTCTTCCTCGTTTAGGATAACATCCGGAGGAACACTAATGGTAATTACTCCAAATTTCTTTTTTTGATAAATCAGCATTTTGCTTAGTGCAAAACGGGTAGGGTAGGCTTTGCCTAGAGGACATTTTTCCAACGTTTTAATGTTGTGTTCAAGGGTAACGATTCCGTTGGTTTGCTCAGCCTGTATTACGCATGGAGGCCATTTGTCCTTGTGCATGTTCTCTGCGAGAAGCCTAAAGTCTTCCGGTTTGAAACCCGAAAAAGCATTGATGTTTCCCAGTTTTCCCTCTTTGTCGAACAACGATATCCAGGCTGCCACATAACTCTGCTCGCCGGTAAACATTTCACAGGCTTGTTGTATCAGCTTTTGTTCATTGTTTTCGCGGGTAATCAGCTGGTTGATATTCCGGATAGCTTTTAAAATACGGTTTAAATGCCGCACGGTACTATCAGCGAGCTGTTTTTCGTATTCTGTTTTTTTCTGTGCAATGGCTCCTTTAACCGCTTCTCCGATCCGGGTAATATGCTCCTTAATGACATAGTCATCAGCCCCGGCTTTCATGCATTTTACTGCCGTAGCCTCGTTGGTTGAACCGGTAGTAATAACGAAGGGTAAAAACGGTTTTTCTTTGTTCCTGATTTGCAATGCTTCCATCCCATCAAAGGCCGGGAGTACATAATCGGAAATCACAATATCGTATGGTTGTATTATTTCAGCCAGATATTCTTTTCTTGTTTCAATCACTTTTAGCTCAATATGCTCAAAGCTTTTCAACAATGCTCTTTTCAACAACTTAACATCTGCTGCATTGTCCTCAAGTAACAATATTTTTAATGTCTTTTTCATAACTCAGATTGATTCATTGCTTTCGGAAAGCGTGAAAAAGAAAGTAGTCCCTTCCCCTTTTTTACTTTTTGCCCATATTCTGCCTCTATGCCGGGAAACAATGCGTTTGGCAATGGCAAGACCGATACCTGTTCCTTCAAATTCCTTTTTTGAATGTAACCGGCGAAAAGCATCAAATATCTTTCCGGCGGATCCCTCATCAAAGCCCACACCATTGTCCTTCACATAAAAAACTGTTTCTTTTGCTTCGCTATCTTTACGGTAGCCTATTTCCACTAAAGGCAGTGGCTGGTGCGAAGAATATTTCAAGGCATTGGAGAGTAAGTTGGCCATCAACTGTTTGATTAAGGTGTAGTCAGCAAAAACAGGAGGGAGCTTATGGACTTTAAAACGGGCATGTGGTAAGTTGTGTTCTTTTTGTTGCTCGGAGAAAATGGATTGTGCCAGCGGTTTTAAGTCGAACTCAACAAAGTTCAGGTTTTTGCGTCCGGTACGCGAAAGCTGCAACAGAGCATCAATAATCTCCGACATGCTGTCTGTTTCCGAAAGGATGTCGTTTATCAAAACCTGTTCGTTTTCGTCAAGAGTCGAAAAATAATCTTCTTTCATGATTGTGGTGAATCCCCGGATGGCGCGCAACGGCGCTTTCAGGTCGTGAGATACGGAATAGGAAAAAGCTTCCAACTCGTGATTCAGGTTTCTTAAGGCATGGTTGGAATGGCGTAATTCCTGTTGAACCTTCTGCATGTCTTTCAGTAATCCGGCCATATCCAGTTGCTTCTTCTTCAGTTTGGCCGTACGATCCAGCACTTTCTTTTCCAATGACTCGTTTAACTCTTTTAGCTTGTCTTCCGTTTCTTTAAGCTGGGTGATATCCTGTACTGTTCCGTGTGTTCTTATGACTTTTCCATTCTTGTTATAAAAACTTTTCCCTCTTTCGATGACCCATTTTATTCTTCCATCTTTAAACAAAAGACGATGAATATATTTGAATGATGTTCCATTTCTAACGGACTCTTTCAGTACTTCACGTGCGGTCTTTAAATCTTCGGGATGAATGACTTTCCGGAAGTAGTCATAATCAAGATTTTGAGAAGGGCCTAGCTCAAGCAAACGGTACATTTCATCAGACCAATAAAGCTCTCTCGTTTGCCAGTTCATTTCCCAGCTTCCGATTCTACCAATTTCCTGTGCTTCTTTTAAACGTTCGGCCTGCCGGGCGAGCTCTTCCCGGATTTGTTTTTCTTTTGTAACATTCATGGAAATGGAAAGAATGGCCGGCTTATTGTTTTCAAGAAGAATACGGGTTTCGTAAAGATGAAGAAAGAGGATTTCTCCGTTTTTGCGGATATTTACAACTTCTTTTTCTGCAATTTTGCTCTCGGGAATGGTTGGAATATAGTTCAGGATGTGTTCTTTCTTTTCCTGCAAAGGATTATTCACAACTTTCCAGATTTTTTCTCCGACCATTTCCTGCGCTGTGTAACCTATATTTTTGCAATAGGTAGGATTTGCATCCAAAATGGTACCTGCCTCATCCAGCAGCAGAATGCCGGCCGGAGAAAGGTGGAACAATGTTCTGTAGCGTTGTTCACTATGCTGTAAAGCTTCATGGGCTTTGATATATTCCTCCACATTCCGGGTAACGGATAAGATGTGGGGTTCCCCGTTAATATCAATGATGTTGGCAGACATTAAACCATGTACGATGTTTCCGTTTTTCTTTCTGAACCGGGCCGGAAAATTATGCACAGAACCTTTTTCTTTCAATATTTCAACCAACTCATCCCTTTTTTCTTTATCTGCCCAAATATCAATTTCAAGAGAAGTTTTTCCTGTTACATCTTCTTGTGTATAACCGGTAATTGCTGTAAAACCATCGTTGGTTTCCATGTACATTCCATCTCCCATCCGGTTAATGTTGATAGAATCAGGAGAAATTTTAAACGCTTTCCTGAACTTTATTTCGCTCTGCCGCAGGGATTTCTGAGACTTTATATATTCCTCTACATTCCGGGTAACGGATAAAATGTGGGGTATTCCGCCAATGTTAATAATATTGGCTGACATTAAACCGTGAAAGATTTTGCCGTTTTTCATCCTGAACCGGGCTGCAAAATTCTTTACAACACCCTTTTTTTTCAATATTTCAACCACTTGCTTTCTCTCTTCCTTGTCAACCCAAACACCAATCTCAAAGGCAGTTTTTCCTATTGCTTCTTGCTGAGTGTACCCGGATATGGCAGTAAAACCCTCATTTATTTCAAGAAATTTCCCATCTTCAATACGGCTGATGGTAACGGAATCGGGGGAAGTTTTAAAGATTTTTCTAAATTTTTCTTCGCTTTTCTCCAATGCTTTTTGGGCTTTGGTACGTTCGGTAATATCATAAACAATTATAAAAAGCAACTCTTGACCTTCATAGTTGATATTCCCATTGCGCACTTCAACATCCCGGATATCGTTGTTTGCGAGTTTATGCTGTCCGAAATCAGGTGTCTGTTCCTGGTTGGATGCCTGTCGTAATCTTTTGGCCAGTTCTTCCTTTGGGAGAGTAGTTATTTGGTAAGCATACATTTTGGTGAGTATCTCGTAAGGATAACCGTAAAACCCAACTGCTGCCTGGTTGGCATCAACAATACGCATTGTAGAAGCATCAATTATTATCATAATGTTTTTCTGGTTTCGAAACAGGGAGAGATAAATCGCTTTGTTTCTGGCTACTTCCTGCTCATACAGCATTTTGTAGTCTTTTGGAGAGGCTACGGCTGGTTTTCCGGGGGTATTCTGCTTTTCGGAAATTCGGGAATTCTCTTTGCTGGCTTTGTCCTGATTCATATTCTGTTTTTGAAAAAAAGCTGTTTTGAATTGCTGTTTCGGTAAAAAGACTATTTATTCTGAGTAGTTACCTTTCGGGGAAACCTCATTTCAAATTCATATCTTCAAAAATAATGAATTCTGACGAGAATGGCAAGTAATAAATTGTCTTTTTTTGCTAAGTGGCTTTTCCAGTCGCTTTGGGGTTCCACACCTGAAGTATTTCCGTTGATATTAATAATGTTACAATCAAAAATATTATTTCCCCGGCTTATGGCTATTTGGAAAACAGAATGTACCTTTGTAGTTTTAATAATAATTTCCTAATGGACAAAACAGGAACAGCCGGAAACAGAGGCCCCGGAGTTCGCTCGGATGTGTGGGTCGAGATTGAGCTTACCCGAAACAACGGCTTGCAAATTGAAGTGAAAAGCAGGGTGAAAGCGCTTTTCGGAAGACAGATTCGGGAACTTGCGGAAAAGGTGCTCCGTTTTTTTGAATTGGAGAACGCCCACGTTTCCATCGAAGACGCCGGAGCACTTGATTTTGTGCTGGCAGCCCGGCTTGAAGCAGCCATAAAACAGGTAATAAAGACCGAAAAGGAATTTTTACTTCCGCTTTTGGAGGAGAACACCACAGCAACCGAAAAGGATAATTTCCGTTTTTCCCGGCTTTACCTGCCGGGAAATTCCCCCAAATTGATGATAAACGCCGGGGTACACAAACCCAACGGCCTGATTCTCGATATGGAAGATGCCGTGGCTCCTGCCAAAAAATTTGAAGCCCGTTTTCTGGTACGGAATGCCTTGCGTACGCTTCGCTTTTATGGTGCCGAACGTATGGTCCGCATCAACCAGGGAGCGAGAGGGCTGGAGGATCTGGAATTTGTGATTCCTCATCATGCCAACATGATTTTGATTCCCAAATGTGAATCGGAAAAGGATGTCCGGCAGGTAGCTGAGAAAGTGGAGCAATTGCGAAAGCAACACAAAATTACTCATCCCGTGTGGTTTATGCCGATTGTTGAAAGTGCCAAAGGGGTTATGAATGCTTATCAGATTGCCGGTGCCGACCTGTATGTGGCTGCAATGGCCATTGGCCTGGAGGATTATACCGCCGATTTGGGGACTCACCGCACCAACGAAGGAGCCGAGTCGTTTTTTGCACGCTCCATGGTGGTGAATGCAGCACGGGCAGCCGGCATTCAGCCCATTGACTCCGTGTTTTCCGATGTGTCGGACATGGTGGCACTGGCCGAAAATGTAAAACGTTCCAAAGCTTTGGGTTTTGACGGAATGGGATGCATTCATCCCCGGCAAATCAAGGTGATACATGAGAATTATGCTCCGGATGCAGCCGAAATAGATAAAGCCAAAAAGATATTTCTTGCTTTTAAAGAAGCCGAAGCCAGAGGACTGGGCGTGGTTTCTCTCGGCTCAAAAATGATTGATCCGCCGGTGGTAAAGCGGGCGATGAACACCATTAAATTGGCTGTAAACACCGGAAAACTAAACAAAAACTGGATGGAAAATTGATTCGGAAGATTAAAAACTTAAAAGGTGAAAATAAGTAAGTGAAAACGGTCAGCCATATTCAGGCATCAACAACAACAATTCACCATTAACCAGTAATTAACCAAAACAAAATGAAAAAATACGATAAAGTTGTTAAAAATGCTGCGGGACGTCAGGTACCGACCATAATTAATGGCGAAGAGCATGTGCCTTTTATGGGCGTGGGAAAATACAAACCTGCCGGCAGAAAATATGCGCCTCGTATTGTTAGTTGTGCCGATTATCCGGAGAATGGTAACAAAGTGGTGGCGAATCTGAAAGCAGCGCTTATGAAAGCCGGTCTGCGTGACGGTATGACCATTTCGACGCATCACCATTTTCGCGATGGCGACCTGATTGCCAATAAAATATTTGACATAGCCCATGAGTTGGGTGTGAAAAATCTGCGGTGGTTTCCGTCAGCCGGTTTTCCGTGTCAGGCACATTTGATTCCTTATCTTGAAGAGGGTACCATCAACCGGATTGAAGGCAGCATGAACGGGGCCCTCGGGAAGTTTTGTTCCGAAGGAAAAATGGCCGGGCTGGGCGTTTTACGTTCCCATGGTGGCCGTTACCAGGCGGTGCAGGATGGCGAAGTGCAAATTGACATTGCCGTTATTGCAGCTCCTACGGCCGACCCTTTCGGTAATGCCAACGGTGTAAACGGCAGTGCGGCTTGCGGGCTGCTGGGCTTTGCCCTCGCCGACTCGCAATACGCTGACAAAGTTATTGTGGTTACGGATAATTTGGTGCCTTTCCCTGCTATTCCATGGCAAATCCAGGGGAATTATGTGGATTATGTGGTAAAAGTGGAACAGGTGGGAATTGCTGAAAAAATTATTTCCGGGACGACAAAAATCACCAAAAGCCCTGACCGGCTGCTGATTGCCGAAATGACGGCTCGCTTTTGCGAAGCTACCGGATTGATTTACGATGGCTTTTCTTATCAGGCCGGCGCCGGCGGAACAGCACTCTCCATTGGAAATTATTTCGGCGATATTTTGCGCAAAAACAGGTGGAAAGCGCGATTTATACGTGCCGGAAGTAACCAATATCCTGTGGAAATGCTGGAAGAAGGTCTTGTAGAATACATCCTCGATGGCCAGACTTTCGACATGGAAGGTATCCGTTCTATGCGCGAAAACCCAAACCACGTGTGGACTTCGCCGTTTACTTCGTACAATTATCACGGCAAAGGCAACTTTGCCTCACTCGTGGATGTGGTGGTGCTGGGCGCTACCGAAGTCGATGTGCATTTCAACGCCAACGTAGTCAGTCATTCGGATGGCTACCTGCTGCACGGCATTGGCGGCTGGCAAAACACTCTTTTCGGGAAAACTACCATTTTGCCCGTTCCGCTGTTCCGCGACCGTATTCCTGTTATTCGCGATGAGGTAACTACCCTTTGTGCTCCGGGCGAAATGATCGATGTTATTGTTACCGAACGTGGGATTGCCATCAATCCGCTACGCAAAGACCTGATAGAGAAAGCCAAAGGTAGCGGACTATCCATTAAAACCATTCAGCAGCTGAAAAAAGAAGCCGAAGCCATCTGCGGTGTACCGGACAAACCGGATTTGAGTAACGAATTTGTGGCGGTCATCAAATGGGTTGATGGCACGGTGTTGGATTCGGTGAGGAAAGTTGTTGTGGATTAAAAAGTTCCTAAGAAAACGTCCTGTTTTTTTAAGTGCTTTACTTTTTGATGGTCAGTCCGTAAACAGGGCAATTGATTTTGTGTATTTAGTCGAACTGATCCCGGGCGCAGTCGAGGGATCTCGTGGGTTATATTCCCCGCTCCCCGGAGTGATTAAGTAATATTTCCATTGAGATACCTTGTTAGCTTGCTGCCAGGAGTTTCACTTTTAGTTGGGTTGAGGCAAATCGAAAATCTGCCGTCTTTTTGCAAATATTAATTTCAGTTTTCAGAGTTTCCGGAAACAATTCGGATGAAGTTATTAACCAAAATAAGAAAAAACTGTCCAAATAACTCAGGAAATACTAAGTTGATGCCGAAAATATTGATTTTTATTGAATTGGATCTTTGGCGTTGCAAACGTTATAATCAATAGTTTTGTTTGGGTGTCAAAATACACAGGTAAAACGAAATAAAACCGCGTTCTTTTTATTAAATACTTAAGCCTAAGGCTATTATGGTAGTAAGACATCGGTTTTTATTGATTTTTATAAAAATTCCCAATTGGGGAGACAGCTTTTTTGTATACGAAGATATCTATTTTTGACCTGATTAAGAGTTGAAAAATTTTCTATGCAAATGCGAAACAGGTATTCACATATAAACAGATTCGTAAAGGAAGCAGAAATAGCTTTCGCGGAGCTGTTTGTATATACCTGTAAATTTGTATTGGGAGAAAACTTTTTTAACGGCTCTACGTCAACCTTATTCATTACTTTTTCTGCAAATAGTCATCAGGGAATCCAAAAGTACGGTCAATCCGCTACCCTGACAAGAATGAGCATTGCTAATAATCAACAGCAAAGCCAACAGCAGAATCAACAGCAAAGTCAACAGAATTTCAATTGGAATTCTAATCGGGAAAAGTAAGTCATTCAACAACAAAATTTTTATTAAAAGGCTTATGAGTTTCCTCATAGGCCTTTATTGTTTAACTAAATACTTAATACTTATGAAAAAAATTGAAGCAATTATCCGAAAAGCAAAATTTGAGGATGTAAAAGACGCCTTAACAGAGGTGGGGATTGATTTCTTTTCCTTCTGGGAAATGCGGGGTGTAGGCCAGGCAAGAGAAGAACGGGCTTACAGAGGTGTGGTGTACGACACCAGCACCATTGAACGCTTGATGCTTTCCATCATCGTTCGTGATAAAACGTTGATAAAACCGTGGCTTGCATAATGGAAGCAGGAAGAACAGGCGATATAGGCGATGGAAAATTTTTTGTAGAGCCCATTGAAAAAGCCTATCGAATTCGTACGGGCGAAAGCGGGAATGACGCGTTATACATAAAAGGAATTGAAGAAGAAGGGCTTGATATTTACGAACACGGTGAAACAGCTTACAATTAAGCTCTTAATTTTAATACTTGTCTGTTTTTTGGCAGAAAATCACCTTGCCAGAAAGAGGCGAGGAAGGCAAATTACCAGAGTCTTTATCTTGGGAATTGCCATACTTCATCAATAATAAAAATTACTTATTCATTTACCTAAAAATTTTATCTTATGAAAAAGATACAACTTACATTATTATTTGCTATTTTATTGGGAATAAATAGCCATATCGTCGCTCAAAGTACTGATGCTAAAAACAAAGTCAAAGTAGATTTTGGAGTTGACTTATATAGCCGTTATGTATGGCGCGGTACTCAACTCGGGGGCAACTCGCCCAGCTTACAGTCCAGTCTGTCTGCTTCTTATGGGAATTTTGAAGTGGGCGCCTGGAGTGCCTATTCGCTTGGTGGAATACATTCAGCTCAGGAAATGGACTTATATTTAAGTTATTCATTTCTTAATGAACTGTTTACAGCGATTATCACCGATTACTATTTTCCAACCGAAGATGCTCCCTATAATTATTTTGATTACAACAAAGGCAGTACCGGTCATGTTCTCGAAGCGGGTGTCAGTTTCAACGGGACAAAAGAAATACCGTTTTCCTTTAGCGCCTACATGAATTTTTTCGGAGCAGATGCCATTCGTTTGAATAATAATCCGGCAAGTCTCAATTTTAATAAAAAAACAGGGATTCAATATTCCAATTATTTCGAGTTGGATTATAACACATCTACTCAAAAAGTTGATATTAGCCTGTTTGTAGGCGCAACCTTAAGCAAGCCTCAAAAGGCAAATGCCAACATTGGTTTTGTAGGGGAATCCGGATATTACGGGAAAGAGCCCGGAATCGTTAATTTGGGAATTACTGCATCGAGATCAGTAAAAATTACTAAGTATTACTCGGTTTCACTGTCAGCATCTTTAATTACAAATCCACAGGCCAAAACGGTATTCCTGGTATTCGGAACTAAATTGGAATAGAAGCAGTTCAAGGGAACAAGTTGATGTTTGGGCCACTTCGCTATTTGGAATTACCATTTTTCCGAAAGGTTCAACTACTTGAATTCAGGATGGATACTGAGGTAAACAGGTGATTTCTTCTTCTTCGATCCTAACCGGTACCATGGTTTGATTTTCAGAACCAGCCCCAGCTTTTCATATTCAACTTTGCCGCCATCGCCCAGAATTATCTTTAGCATTTGATTCAGTGATCCGCTTTTCAGTAATTTGGACAGGTTGAAATTTACTTTTATCGGGAAGAAAACTGTTTCCCGGGGTGGTATTGTTACCGGTTGGCTAAGGACACCTGTTGCCAACGTATCCGATTTGGCCTGAAGTATCCAGTCCATTCCTGAAATGGCCGCCACTTCGTCCGCAGTATTTTGTCCCTGAACGGTTAACTTTATCACCGAAGGCAGGTCGCCTTTGAAAAACCGGAGTCCGAGCGTAATCATTTGTCCGAAATCCAGATCGGAAGTCTTTCTCTTTTGCGAGACATCGATACCAGCAATGGAAAGGACTTTCACATCCCGGACGGTAAATCTGCTGTGCACAAACAGCTCATACTCTTTGGCTTGCTTGAAAAGGCTGCATGAACTAAAAGAAAATGTCAGAAAAAGCAGTGCCAGACCAACAGTAATATGTCCGGGAAAATCCGGAAATAAAGCCCTGTTTTTATGTGTTGATGATACGAACATTTTCGCTGAATAGGATTAAATTTTGTTAAACCGTTTCCGTTTGGTTTCGTCCAGAATAATTTTGCGCAGACGCAATGAACGCGGGGTTACTTCGAGATATTCATCTTTGCGGATAATTTCCATGTACTCTTCGAGAGAAAATTTTATGGATGGCGGAATCAGCACTTTGTTGTCAGAGCCGGAGGCACGCATATTGGTGAGCTTTTTTCCTTTGTTAATATTTATCACAATGTCTTTGTCGCGGGAGCTTTCGCCGATAACCTGTCCGGCATACACTTCGTCGTTGGGTGATATGTAAAAACGGCCTCTGTCTACCAGTTTCCAAATGGCATAAGCAACAGCAGTACCGGTTTCCATGGAAATAAGTGCGGCATTGTTACGGGTTTGAAATTCTCCTTTCCATGGTTCATAGGCTTTAAAGCGGTGGGCGATAATGGCTTCGCCTTCGGTTGACGTGAGAATAGCATTGCGCAAGCCAATGATTCCCCGTGATGGAATACTGAATTCCAGCATCATCCGGTCGTTTTTAGGCTCCATGTTTTCAAACTCTCCCTTTCGCTGGGTAACCATGTCAATAACACGACCTGAAAAATCTTCCGGTACCAAAACCGTAAGGCCTTCCACCGGTTCGTGTTTAACGCCATCTATTGTTTTGATAATTACTTTGGGCTGACCCAGCTGGAACTCGTAACCTTCGCGGCGCATGGTTTCCACGAGAATGGAGAGATGAAGAATTCCCCTGCCGAAGACCAGATATGCATCGGCCGAATCGGTTTCCTCCACACGTAATGCCAGGTTCTTTTCCGTTTCGTGAAAAAGACGGTCGCGCAGGTGACGTGAGGTAACATATTTCCCTTCTTTACCAAAAAACGGCGAGTTGTTAATGGTAAACAACATGCTCATGGTTGGCTCGTCGATGTTGATGGGAGGCAATCCTTCGGGACTCTCATAGTCGGCCACCGTATCGCCGATCTCAAAATCCTCAATGCCCATGAGCGCAATGATGTCGCCGGCATAAACCTCGTCTTTGTATTTTTCTTTTCCCAGCCCTTCGAAACGGTAAAGCTCTTTGATCCGGGACTTTTTTATGCTGCCATCTTTTTTAACAAGCGAAACATTCATATCAGTTTTCAGCTTTCCGCGCAGCAAACGGCCAACAGCAATCCGTCCCACATACGAAGAATAATCCAGCGAGGTGATCTGCATTTGCGGAGTACCTTCAACATATTTTGCCGAAGGAATATGCTCCAGAATTTGATCTAACAGATAAGATACGTCGGTGGTTGGTTTTTGCCAGTCGGGGCCCATCCAGCCCTGTTTTGAGGAACCGTAAACCGTAGCGAAATCCAACTGCTCTTCGTTGGCTCCGAGGTTGAACATAAGATCAAAAACAGCCTCCTGTGCCTCTTCCGGACGGCAGTTGGGTTTGTCCACCTTGTTGATAACCACAATAGGAATCAGTTTCAGATCGATGGCTTTTTGCAGTACAAAACGGGTTTGTGGCATGGGGCCTTCAAAAGCATCCACCACGAGCAAAACACCATCGGCCATGTTCAGTACACGTTCCACTTCGCCGCCGAAGTCGGAGTGACCGGGTGTGTCGATGATATTAATCTTTACACCTTTATAGCGGACAGAGACATTTTTTGACAGGATGGTGATACCTCTTTCTTTTTCCAAATCGTTGCTGTCAAGGATAAGGTCTCCCATATTTTGGTTATCGCGGAAAAGTTTTACCTGGTATAAAAGCCTGTCAACCAGCGTTGTCTTGCCGTGGTCGACGTGTGCGATAATAGCAATATTTTTTATTTCGTTCATCTGTGTTTACGGGTGTTAAATTCGGGCTGCAAAGATACATTTAAAATCAAGATGCTGAACAGTAGATGTGAGAGTATTAATAGGGACCGGGTTCTCCTTCATCCGGATAAAATTTGGAAGTGATAAAATAAAAAATTCGGCACGTGGCACAGCTTTGAATTTCCGGCTTCCGGCTGTTGAAATTATGATGTCTTGGGCTGTTGATTTCCCGCAAAAAGCCAAATTTTAGTGTGTGGACACAGGCCTGGCCGGTAACCGGATTTCTGCTAATTTTGCAAAAAAAATCAAATATGATTGTACTTACCGGAACAGCAGGTTTTATCGGTAGCGTAATGCTGCAAAAACTTAATCTGGAAAATATTGATAATGCGGTGATTGTGGACGACTTCACCAAAAAAACCAAAGAACCCAATGTTAAAGATAAGCAGTTTGCTTTGAAAATTCAGCGGGATGTGTTTTTTCAATGGTTTGATGCGCACTTTGCCGAAGTGGAACTGGTAATTCATATCGGGGCGCGTACTGACACCACAGAATTTGATGTGAATATTTTCAATGTTCTGAATCTTGAATACAGTCAGCAGATGTGGTTGCGTTGTGCCGAACACGGTATTCCCCTGATTTATGCCTCTTCGGCTGCCACATACGGCGCCGGCGAGTGGGGTTATGACGATAGTCATGAGATGGTGGAAAAGCTGAAACCGTTGAATGCCTACGGTAACTCTAAAAACGATTTTGATAAATGGGCGCTCCGACAGGAAAAACAACCGCCTTTTTGGACGGGGTTGAAATTTTTTAATGTCTATGGCCCCAACGAATACCACAAAGGCCGCATGGCTTCTGTTATTTTTCATGCTTTTCATCAAATCCGTGAGACCGGAAAAGTACGGCTCTTTCGCTCTCATCGTCCCGATTTTAAGAACGGAGAACAACTGCGCGATTTTGTGTACGTGAAAGACCTGGCCGAAGTAATCTGGTTTTTGATGAACTACCGGCCGGCTTCGGGATTGTATAATCTGGGAACCGGTAAAGCCCGTACTTTCCTTGATTTGGCAAAGGCCGCTTTTGTCGCTATGGATAGGGAGCCGATGATTGAATTTATTGATACTCCGGAAGATATTCGCGATAAATACCAGTACTTTACCGAAGCAAACATGAAAAAGCTGCGTGCTGCCGGATACGACAAACCGTTTACTTCGCTCGAAGCCGGTGTTGACGACTATGTTCGCCGGTATCTTTCAAAAGGAAAATATCTCTAAGATTTGTGAAATCCCGGCTCCCGGTACTTTGCCGGTTTTGGGTTTTGGCCGGCATGTTCGGAAAGAACTTCCCGGATATCTTTTAAAAGTGATTTTGTACGTTTCAGGGTGTTAATAACTTGTAGTTGCTCCAGCGACCGGCTGTCGTAATGTTTTTTAAAATAATCACGGGTTCCCTGAATAGTCATTCCCTTCTCTTTAATCAAATGATAAACAATCTCAAAATTGTTCACATCTTTTTGGGTAAACAGGCGGGTTCCTTTGTCGCTTTTTTTCGGTTTAATAAATCCAAACTCCTTTTCCCAATAGCGAATTAAAGAGGGTTGAACGTTGAACTTTTTGGCTACTTCGCCTATACGATAATAAATTTTTTGTACCATGGCGCAAAATTAGTCCATCGATTGTGTTGGTATCTTTGAAAGTTCAACCATTTTCGAGTACTCGGCCGGTGTAAGGTCGTTGAAGAAAAAGTCGATGGGGTTGATAGGGTGATGATTTTTAATAACTTCGTAATGTAAATGAGGAGCTGTTGATTTTCCCGTATCGCCTACAAGACCAATCACTTGTCCCCGTTTTACATATTGCCCTTTTTTGACTTTAAAAGCGCTTAAATGGGCGTAGCGGGTTATATAACCGAAACCATGATCTACCAGAATTTCGTTACCATAACCTCTGTTGGAGCGGATAACGCGAATGACCCTGCCATCGCCCGTAACATGCACCGGCGTCCCTTTGGGAGCTGAGAAATCAAGGCCTTCGTGAAACTTTTTTACTTTATAAAAGGGGTCAATACGATAACCGTAATAAGAAGATATACGTCGCATATCAATATTACGGATGGGTTGAATGGCCGGGATGCTGGCCAGCATCTTTTCCTTATTGCGCGCCATGGCAAACACTTCGTCGAACGATTTGGACTGCACGTAAATCTCACTCGTAAGTTTGTCTAATTTTTTGGCCGTTTCAATCAAAAGTTTTGATTCATCAAAACCTTCGAGGTTGGCATATCGGTCCACACCGCCAATACCGGCCTGCCTGATTGATTTCGGAATGGGTTCGGCTTCAAAAATAACACGGTAAATATTATCATCACGGTTCTCCAGCTCATCCATAACCTTTTGCATCTTGTCTAGCCGGTCGTTCATAATTTGGTATTGCAACTTATACTCGGCAATTTCGCGCTTGAGCATCAGCTCTTTGGGAGAATCGAAAAAACTAAAAAGGATAAATACGAAAACAGCAGTAAGTGCAACCGCTGAAAAAAAGAAGAGAAAAAAGCGAAATAATTTCTGCCCGTGAGAGAGCCTAATCTCTTCGTAAGACAGCGTTTTTTCATTAAAGAAATACTTGGTTTTGGTCATAATTCTAACCCTTTTCGGGCACAAAATTAATAAATTGGCGTAAATTTGCAATCTTAATATATTTAAATATCAACCGATAACAGTTAATTACTTATATATGACCTCATTAGAAATCCGTAATACTTTTCTTGATTTTTTTAAATCCAAGCAGCATAAAATTGTTTCCGGAGCTCCCATCGTGGTAAAAGACGATCCTACGCTGATGTTTATCAATGCAGGAATGAACCAGTTTAAGGATGTCTTTCTTGGTAATACCCCTGCGAAAAGCCCGCGTGTGGCCGATACACAGAAATGCCTGCGTGTATCGGGCAAGCACAACGACCTGGAAGAAGTAGGACACGATACCTACCATCACACTATGTTCGAAATGCTGGGAAACTGGTCGTTTGGCGACTATTTTAAAAAAGAGGCCGTTATCTGGGCATGGGAACTGCTGACCGATGTCTTTAAAATTGATAAAAAGAGCCTTTATGTTACCTATTTTGGCGGAGATGAAAAGGACGGACTGGAAAAAGATGAAGAGACGCGTCGCTACTGGCTGGAACACATTCCGGAAAACAGGATTTTGCCGGGCTCAAAAAAAGATAATTTTTGGGAAATGGGTGAAACCGGTCCCTGTGGTCCCTGCTCGGAGATTCACATCGACATGCGAAGTGCCGAAGAAAAGGCCAAAAAGCCCGGACGTGAGCTGGTAAACACCGATCATGCGGAAGTGATTGAGATTTGGAATCTGGTGTTTATTGAGTTTAACCGTCTGGCGAATGGTTCGTTGAAACCGCTTCCGCAAAAACATATTGACACCGGCATGGGTTTTGAACGCCTGACCATGGTGCTGCAGGGGGTTCGTTCCAATTACGAAACGGATATTTTTATGCCTCTGATTGATTTTCTCGCAAAGATGGCTGGCGAAAAATATGGCCTCGACAGGCAAAAAGATGTGGCCATGCGGGTGATTGCCGATCATTTGCGTGCAGTAGCTTTTACCATTGCCGATGGCCAGTTGCCCTCCAACACGGGGGCCGGTTACGTGATCCGGCGCATCCTGCGGCGTGCCGTGCGTTACGGCTTTACTTTCCTCGGTTTTGAGGAGCCGTTTATCTATAAGATGTTGCCTGTGCTGGTAAACCAGATGAAAGAAGTCTTTCCCGAAATTGTCAGCCAGCAGAAACTGGTGAGCATGGTGATCAAAGAGGAAGAGGTGGCTTTTTTGCGAACACTTTCGCAGGGTGTTAAACGTTTTGAGCAATATCTTGAAAAAAATAAAAAGCAAAAAGTCATTGCCGGCAATTTTGCTTTTGAGTTGTTCGACACTTTCGGCTTTCCCATTGATTTAACCCGCCTCATGGCACACGAAAAAGGGCTGGAAGTTGATATGGAAGGCTTCCGCAAAGGGCTTGAGAACCAGAAAAACCGTTCGCGTAAAGCGGCTGAGAAAACCACAGATGACTGGATTGAGCTTATCCCGGATGCCCTGAAAACCTTGTTTGTTGGGTACGAACAACTTAGCTGTGAGGCCCGTATGGTAAAATACCGGAAAGTCAGCCGGAAGAAAAAAACCTTCTTTGAGGTGGTACTTGATAAAACTCCTTTTTATGCCGAATCGGGCGGACAGGTTGGCGATACCGGGCTTCTCATTTCCGGCACGGAAAAGCTGCGGGTAGTGGATGTCAAAAACGAAAATAACCTCCGGGTGCATTATGTGGCTGAAGAACCCCGGAATCCGGAAACTGTTTTTCGCGCTGAAGTGGATGTTAAAAAACGTACGCTTACAGCCAACAACCACAGTGCAACCCACCTTATGCATGCCGCTTTGCGCCGGGTGCTGGGTAGTCATGTGGAGCAAAAAGGCTCGCTGGTAGATGCCGGGCATTTGCGCTTTGACTTTTCACATTTTACAAAAATGAGCGATGAAGAAATAAAAACGGTTGAAGCCATTGTCAACAAAAAAATCAGAGAAAATATTTCCTGCCGGCTGCAACAGGATGTCCCACTGGAGGAAGCCAAAAAAATGGGCGCTATGGCGTTGTTTGGTGAAAAATACGGCGACAAAGTCAGGGTAGTCATATTTGACCCGAACTATTCGGTGGAGCTTTGTGGCGGGACCCATGTGCCGGCTACCGGACAAATCGGATGTTTTAAAATTACCTCCGAAAGTGGTATTGCTGCCGGCGTACGCCGCATCGAAGCTGTTACGGCCGATACTGCAGAGGCATATGTTAATGAACAATTGGAGTTGCTGAAGAATATTAAATCGTATTTTAAAGTTCAGGTAAATCCGGCGAATGCCGTGGAGAATCTTCTGAATGAAAATAAGGCCTGTCACAAGGAAATTGAGAAATTACAAAAGGAGAAGGTTCGCCATTTGGCTGCCGACCTGATAAAAGATGCAGAGACACTGGGTGGCATCACTTTTCTGGCGAAAAAGATAGCAATCGATCCGGCTCAGGCAAAAAATCTGGTGCACCAGTTGCGTGCCACGGGTGATAATATGGTTATCGTACTTGCCCTTGAAAACAACGGAAAAGTACATCTCTTAGTTGGAATTTCCGATGTGCTGGCACAAACCGGTAAGTTTCATGCCGGTGAAATCATAAAGAAGATTACCCCGTTTGTGAAAGGTGGCGGCGGCGGTCAGCCGCAGTTTGCCATGGCCGGAGGGAAAGACCCTTCCGGTATTCCACAAGCGCTGGCAGCAGCAAAAGAGATGTTTTAATGGCTGCTTTGAAAAGAGGTAAAAGCAGCTTTTTAACGGTTTTAAAGGTAACCTTTTGATTATGTGTTTGTTTAGTTAATGAATCAATGTTGAAAAAAAGGATAAATCTTTGAGGCTAAACGATTTTAAAGTTTATAAATATTCTTACATTTACAGGCTTTAGGGATATCTTATAATTACGCATACGTTTATGTTAAAAAATAAAGCGATATTTTTTCGGGTTTTTATTGTTTTTGCCTTTTTGGTGATGCCTGTTTTCTTGACGGCACAAAAAAAGGACAGGAGAAAAGACAGAAATAAATATCAACCGGTTTCCGAACAGGATCTGATTAACTATTCTACACTTAGTGCGCCGGAAGCAGTCATTAAGCATGCTACCGGATGGGCTAAACAGAATAATGGCGCCTGGTACTCCCTGAAGAATGAGATTCCCTTTTCCGACCAAAGAGCTAATAAAAATAATACGGGTTTCAGAAAACTGGGCTACAACAATTTTATTCAGTTGGAGATGCGCAGCTTGATGATTAATAACAAACAGTACAACGTGCTGATCAAAAAATACAGGGATGGCGCGTACGAGTTCCCTGTTTTAAAAGAGGACTGGAAAGGTTTTAAATCGCTTGATTTCTATGTGTTTCCCAGTGTAAAACTATTTAAAATTTTGCCTGATAGTGTTCCTTTTAATGAGGCCTATGCTGTGGATTTGAATGTGCTCACGCGGGGCACCATTAAAAATTATGACCATAAAAACTGGAAAAGTATTTTGGTCGGACAGGCAGAGCAAACGTATTTGGGTGAACAAATAAACGGTTTCGATCTGATCATTGCTGTTTTTCCCATAAAAAATAAGGGGAAAGAGGTTTTCCGGTTTCGCTTTATCAAGTCTTTCAACAATAACTACCTGCGCTCTATCTACACTGCCCCCAATCACAGGGAAGAGCTGTTCAGGTCAGAATTTTATGAGGTAAAATATTATGTCTTTAAAAATTTTATTCAGGCTGCTAAAGACGATTATGTCAAAGTAACCCCTGCAACGGGAACAGGAGATACTTTTCAGAATTATTACAATTGGGGTGTTTTAAAGTACCGTGCCGGCGATTATATCAAAGCCATTGAATATTTCCAAAAAGCGATTGCTCTGCATTCCGATGCCAAAGACTTTATGCTGTTTGCTTATCTTGGAAATGCTCAAAGCAAACTACATCGCTATAGCGATGCCATCGGTTCGTACGACAGGGCGTTGGAAATAAATCCGGATAAAGTTATACAGTATTCCAACTGGGTTAGAAATTACTTTAATCGCGGGGTGGCTAAATATTATCTTGACGACACGGCAGGGGCCTGCAAGGATTGGAACAAGGCGCTGGAGCTTGGCTTTGGTCCTGCCCGCGACTATATCGTGGAATATTGTAATAAAAAAGAAAAATAATCAGGATGAGGTGTTGGTTTGTGAAAAATATGCGGATATTTGTTTTGGCTTTCGTCCCCCTTGTTGCAGTGCCTTTTCATGTTGCAGCACAGCAACTGAATTCCACTAGTCGAAATTCATTCAAAGATAACTGGGCTATTCAGCTTAACCCGGGGTTTTCACAGTTTTATGGCGATGCCACCAACCATAATTATTTTCAGAAGTTTAAAGGCGAAATTGATTTGCGTGCAGACCTCGGGGTCAGGAAAATGATTCTTCCGGCACTCGGTGTGGGTCTTGATTTCACTTATGCAGGACTGAAAAGTTATAAAGACCAAAAAGCAGATGGTACCAGAGTCGATTATCGCCTGAAAGGAAGTTATTATGATGCCAACCTCTTTGTGTATCTCGATTTTAACCATCTTTTTGCCGGTTATAAACCCGGCCGTAAAATTACGGTTTACGGTACAGTGGGCATGGGATGGAGTTTCTGGAATTCCGCCCTTACCGACGGTATTACGGGGCTGACTATCAAAAGCGGTTCGAAAAATGGTTCTTATACTTACAAGACCAACGCTCTTGTCGTTCCGGTAGGAGTGGGCCTGAATTATCATATTTCGGATCGTTGGGACGTGAACATCGGTGGCAATCTTCGCACAGTTTTTAATGATGATGTGGATGTTTGGCACGATGGCTTTAAATATGACCAGATTTTTTCCACAAAAGTGGGCGTAACCTATCATATTCGACCGGGATGGGGGGTAGCCAAAAAGCCGAAACCGGCAAAAAACAAGTCTTATCGTAACGAAAAAGAGCAAAAGTCCAAACCGTTTATCCCGGTTTACGGTTTTGACCAGATCAGGGTTATGGCAACACCTGCTAAACAGCCGCAAACCATTGAACCGTTGTCTGTTCCAAAGAAAGAAACCAGACCTGTTGCTCCCCGTGAATTTGAATTCAGGGTACAAATTATGGCAAATAATATCCGGTTGAAAAATGTTTCTTCTTTGCAGGTGCGTTATCATTTACCTTATCCGGTTGTGGAAACGCATCAGGATGGTCTTTACCGTTATTCGGTTGGTTCGTTTAAAAGCTATTCGGCTGCCCTCGCTGCAAGCAAAGAAATCAGAAGCCATGGTGTATTTGATGCCTTTGTTGTGGCTTATCGCAACGGACTTCGTATCCCCATTACTTCCGGGATGAAACGGTAGAGTTGTTATTCCTTCGTCTTTTTAGAGTTCATTTCGTAATAATCCCCCTTAATAAAACTGTTGTTTCCCGTTGCTGTCGATGATGAAAATCCTTTCGTTAAAGTCAATGTCATCGCTGGTGAGCAGAAAAAGTGCCTCGCGGGGAACAGACAGGGAATAGCCGTCTTTCCCGGAACGGAAAGCGATTAGTGATATCCAGTTACCATTCCAGATGTATAGTGTGTAAGTTTCACCGGGAACCATATTGTTATAAGGGCTGGTTTTCAGAAGTTTCACCGGCTGCCGGAAAGTGAAATCAGGTTTTAAAAAGAATTTCCTGCCCCGGTCATCCAAAATAAAAGGAGCATCCAACCGCATTAACAGGTGGTTCTTGTAGCTTACCGGCAGATAAACAATGTGCGTTCCCGTTTTTCTGAAAAAAACCGTTGAATCTTTCGGAATGGCCCAGCTGACGGGATGCCATCCGCCATCGTTAAAGACGCTGAGGTAGGCGTATTTCGGATTGCTGTTCAGCCGGAGCCACACGTTGGCCGACTGTAATCCGCTTGCAATGTCACTGTAGTAAAAATCGCCGAGAAAAGGCGGTGTGCCCGTGCTCATATTTTTTATAGCGTAAAGGCTACTGCTGTCGCGAAAAAAAGTACGGCGGTAAATTTTTGCCACTCTTCCCGGTTTATGCAGGTTTTTGATACCATGTTTAAAATTGAGAACCAGCTCGTTGCTGTCGGGAAGGATAACAGTGGTGTAGGCATAACCAAAGTTGGTATCGGCCAGAAAAGGCGAATAATCCATGGCAGCGGCAATGCCAAAACTTCTCAGAACTTTTACTTTATAAATGTTAATGTCATAAAAGTTTCCAAATCCCGACTCTTCTAATTGCGGGATGGTCTGTACATTGATGCTTTTATTGTAAGTGTCTTTGTAATCAAGTTTTTGATTGATAAGTTTATTCAGATATAAAGCCACATCCAAAATTCGTGTTTGTCCCTGATAAAATTTCTTCGGCAGTGGACCGTACTCTTTTAAAAAATATTGCCGGAAATCTTCCGGCTGCTCATTGGCCACACGATAAGGCAGTATCCAGTGGCTGAAAATTGTAAGATTATATGCTTTTGACCATGGAAAGGTTGTATAAGCCTGAAAAGCCCGGTTAAGGTTATTGACCAAATAGGCTCCGTTTAAGGTTTGGCCATCAACCTGAAAACTGTCGGCATGATAGATAAGGTTCCCCCGGATTTGTTCCGTGGAATCCCATGCGTGTTTTAATGCCAGGTAATCGGGATAATCTTTCGGATTGAAATGATAGTGATTCCCCAAAGTGTCCTGTACACTGTACCAGACGGTGTAGTTTTTATTCATTTGGGCCATAAGGCAAAACAGCGCTTTGCGCTCCAGCGAATCTTTAGCTGCTACATACTGTCCGATAGCTTTCACGAGTTCCGGTTTGTTGATACCGGCATTGTCAATAACCTGACGGACACTGGCAGGTATTCCGGGCTTTACGGATTTCAGACATTGCCATTGAGGCATGACCAAAATTAAAAAGGAAAAGAAAAAAATAATTTTTTTGATAAACCTGTCCATGGATTTCAGTTAAATTAAGACCCCTATCGTTTTTTATTTGACAAAGTTAGGATGATTTTTGGAATTTTGAAAAACATGATTTTTTGGGTACCCAACCGGCAGACGTCCGCTCGTGTCTTGTCCCCACGACAGAATCAAATCTCCACCGGTTTAAGTATCTCCGCTACGCCCAATCGGCAAGTGTCTGTGCCATAATGTGTACATGTCCGAAAAGCTTTTTCGTTTGCTTCTGTTAAATAGCTATCTTTGCCGGCGTAAAAATCTGCTTTTAATTGAAAGAATTTATCATTAGAACTATAACGGGAATCGTTTTTGCCGTACTTGTCATCGGTTCCATTTTGTGGTCGCCGTGGGCATTCTTTGCACTTATGGCTGTCTTTACCATTATTGGTCTTACTGAATTTGTGAAATTGTTTCCTGCCAAACCGAAGGTAAGAGGTACGGTGATCTACTATTTCCTCGGATTTTCAGTGTATGTCCTGATAGGTTTGACAGGGATGAATGTTGTCGATTTTTCCAATTTGCTTTTGGTGGTACTGAGCTTTTTTATCCTGATTGCCGTTGAGCTTTTCAGACAGCCAAACCCCTCTTGGATGCAGATTGCCGCCGGTTTTAGTGCTTTTATCTACATTTCTTTGCCTTTTGGTTTGATGAACAGCCTGTTTTGGGTCGGAAGTGGAAATATAAGCTTTCCGTGGATATTACTGGCACTTTTTATTCTGGTATGGGCCAATGATGTTTTTGCCTACCTGTTGGGTTCCACTATTGGAAAGCACAAACTTTACAAGAGACTTTCTCCTAATAAAACATGGGAGGGAAGCTTGGGGGGGTTGATTTTTACACTTGTTTTTGCCTGGCTTTTCAGTAGGTTTGCATTTAACCTGAACCTTCATCAATGGCTGTGGATAGGGTTGATTGTCTCCATTGCAGCCAACCTCGGCGATTTGTCGGAATCACTATTAAAACGAAATGCCGGAGTTAAAGATTCCGGCACTATTTTTCCCGGCCATGGCGGCGTACTCGACCGCTTCGATGCCATCCTTTTTGCAACACCATTTGTTTTTTTCTATCTTTATATTTTATGAGGTTTCACAATGAAGGATATAAGATTATCCGTAATTCCTTTTTTATCAATGGGATAATAATTGCCTTTTTTGTGCTTTTTCCCATGCCGATGGTGATAAAAGCCTTTTTCATCACTATTTTCGGTATCTTTTTTTCCTGGACACTTTTTTTCTTCCGCGTGCCAAACCGCGAAACCAATAGTGGTAACTACGTCCTGTCGTCTGCCGATGGGGTGGTAGTGGCTCTCGAAGAAGTGTTTGAACCGGAATATTTTAAGGAGAAGCGATTGCAGGTTTCCGTTTTTATGTCGGGTTTTGATGTGCATGTCAACTGGTATCCGTTTGACGGGATCATTCGCTATACAAAATATCATGAAGGCAAATACCTGCTGGCACGTCATCCCAAATCATCGGAACAAAACGAGCGCAGTTCTATTGTGTTGGAAAAAGAAAAGGGTAAAGATGTACTCATAAGGCAGGTAGCCGGCATTATGGCTCGCCGGATTGTCTTTTATTCCAGAATAAATCAGCAGATAAAACAAGGCGAAGAGATTGGCATGATACGTTTCGGCTCACGGGTGGATTTTTTCCTCCCGGTGGGAACAAAACCGGTCGTAAAAATCGGACAAAAAGTCAAAGCCAAAAGAACTGTAATCGCTTACTTTTCCTGAGGGGTCCCTTTTTCGATGAAAGCATCGGGAAGCTTAATAAGCTGTTTGTTCTTTATCCTTAGCCAGTTCCAGTAAGTATTTTCATAGTTACCCTGACCGGAATTCACGGGCATGAAATTATAATGTGTACTTAAACCTGTGCCCTTGTTGTAAGGCAGGCAGCGCATAAAGTGGTTTCCATACCGGAAAACGGATTGTAGAAGATAATAGGTAATATCAAAACCCAATACCCCGTATTTATTGGGTGAAGTGGCATACCGGCGGTAAAATTCATTATTGAAATTCTTGTAGGCTGGCGATGTATAATCGACATAATAACTGGCCGGATAAGTTACCTCCATGTTGTCCATTTGGTATAAATCCAGTGTTCCCACGGTTTCCCATACGGGCAGGCCAATAATTTTAATGTTAAAAGTATCGCGCAAAACATTGAGCCGGTTCATGGCGTCCATGATAAACGATTTATTACTGCCGTAAAGAACCACGAGATTATTTCTGAGTACCGAAGCGTTGGCATCAAAAGGATGCAGGCTGTCTCTCGCATAATCAATGTAAATCAGCTGATTGGCAACAGTCGTTGTGTCATACTGAAAATTTTTCAGCATTTCCGGACTTACCGGATTATTTTCCAGATAATAATTTTGCAGTGTATCGTTAAACGTGATTTTGGTTTCAGGAATGGCATCTGCTATGTCAGGATTATTTCTCTCCTGTTCGAGTCGTTCCTTGTCTTTGTTGCGTTGTGTAACGGCTATCCCAATATTGATCAGATCAAAATTGGGGAAAGTTACCGAATCGGGTAAGATTCTCCGGATACTGTCGTGTAAAGCGGAAACTTCCCAAGCATTTTTATAAGCAGTTTGCGAAATGATAAAGACCTTGTCGTTGGGATAATCATTTTTGATGAGCCGGGGGACTGCCGAAGCCTCCGCCGTTTCGTCCGGGGTAACCTTTACAACATTGTTGTACCGGTTAAGGATCTCATTTCTAAAAGTAAGCGGATTGACAATAGGAATATCAAAATGGCTGGCAAAAAGAGCCACCTCGTTAAAACTACGGCTATAAAACGGACCGATAATCAGGTTCATATTTTTGAGCTCGGGACGTGTGAGCACTTTGGACGTCTTCGTTAGTGTCTGGTCAACGTCGTAAACATACAATTCAAGGTTCATTCCTTGTTCTTTAAGAGAATCCGAAGCCAGCAGCGCACCTTCGAGAAATTCCACAAACCGGAAAGGTGTAAAGCTTTCCTGATGACGTATCATAAATTGTGTTATGTCAAGACTGTCGGTTTGCTCCAGATAGAGCGGAACCATAAGGGCGACCTTGAAAGTCCGGTTATGCGGACGTTCCTGGCATCCGGCAAAGGCCGGCGAAGCAACGGCGGTTCCGGTGGTTTCTTCTTTGGCTGCCCCGTATTCACCGGCAGCTTTTTCCTTCGTGGTTTTCCCTTTTTCGGAAAGTAATATGGCTTTCGGACCCACGGGAATCCTGACGACCTGACCGGAAAGCGCTTTCCTGCCTATGGAAGGATTTTCGCGGATGAGCACATCTCTGTCCACAAGATACATTCTCGCTATCTTTTTCAGCGATATTTTCCGCCGGGCCTGATAGAAAACATAGTCATTATTTATTTTTTTTTTTGGAATCCTGATGGTTTGTCCGATTCTGATATTTGACGTAAGGCCGGGATTGGCTTTGTAAAGGTCTTCCGGCTTGAGTCCGTAAAGTCTGGAAATGCTGTATAAAGTTTCTTTTCTTTTCACGATATGAGTAATAAAACCTCCTGTTCCGGATTTTTGTGGCTTTGTGAAGGTGGAATTTTTGTTGCTCCCCGGATTTCCGGCTGTGTTTACCAAAGCTTTTTCATATTTCATAGCTTTTTTTAATTCCTTTTCGGAAGGATGATATCCGGGAACTTTGGCATTCACCGGCAAACGCAACCGTGCTCCCCGAAAAGTGCTGATAAGTCCCGGATTAACTGCTTTAAGTTCTCTTACCGTAATGTCATACTTTTTAGCAATACTTTTAAGCGTTTCTCCCGAAATTACCACATGTCTGTAATCTTTTATCACCGGAATGGCAGGGTTAAAACTACCGGAGGGTTTGGGTGTGGGCATGTGATATGCCTTGCGGGTTGCCGGCAATGTAGCGGTAGTTGTTACCGGTGTTGTGGTAACCGGGGCCGGGGGTTCATTAACAGGTTTCTGCGGCTGGATGCCTCCGGTGTACGTTTTGTGTGCAGCAGCACCTGATACTTTGCCGTCCAGAATGGAAAAGGCGCTCTCAACAGGGATTTTTACGTACTCGCCTTCTTTCAACGGGCTTTTTATTCCCGGATTAGCCAGCAAAATATAGCGCTTGGGAATCAGATAAATGGATGAAATATGATCGATGGTTTCCCCATCGGTAGCCACATGGTAAAAGAAATCGAAATTGGTTTTTTTAACCTGATTATTGATTTCTGTTTCTTTGTTTACGGTGGGAATCCATAGTTTTTGGCCGGTCAGAATTCCTTGTTTTGCACCCGGGTTGGCGTAATAAATCTCGTCCAGCCCTACCTGATAAGCTTTTGCAATGGAATAAAGTGTTTGCCCTTTTTGAACAGTATGCACATAATATTGTTTCCCGTCGCGTTCCTGAATAACCGTGCTAATGGGAATTTTTACCGTTTGTGCAAAAACAACACCGGTAAGCAATAAAAAATAAATTAAAAGCCCTTTTTTCATCATGATAACACGCTCCTCTAATGATTCAAAATTAAAAAGATTTTCCATTGTAAACGAACCCGGAATTTTTTTTCTTTCATCTCGTTATTTTTATCTTTTGGTGTTCCATACTTTTATCTTTCTCCTTTTATCTTTTGTCTTTTTCCTTTTTCCTTGTTTACTCCCACTCAATTGTCGCCGGTGGCTTGGAACTGATGTCGTAAACCACGCGGTTGACGCCTTTTACCTTATTAATAATATCGTTGGAAACTTTTGCCAGAAATTCGTACGGCAGATGCGACCAGTCGGCAGTCATGCCATCAGTGGAACCCACAGCACGCAGGGCAACCACGCGCTCATACGTGCGCTCATCGCCCATAACACCTACCGATTGCACCGGAAGCAGAATGGCCAGCGCCTGCCAGACTTTATCGTAAAGTCCCTCTTTTTTCAGACTTTGCACAAAAATATCATCCACCTCCTGCAAGATATGCACTTTCTCGCGGTTGACTTCGCCAAGTATGCGAATTCCCAACCCGGGACCGGGGAAAGGATGCCGTTTGAGTAAATGATCCGGCATCTCCAGTGCGCGGCCAATGCGCCGGACTTCATCCTTAAACAGGGTGTTCAACGGCTCCACGATATTTAGTTTCATAAAGTCGGGTAATCCGCCTACATTGTGATGCGATTTTATAGTGGCTGACGGACCTTTTACCGAAACAGACTCGATGACATCAGGATAAATGGTACCCTGTGCCAGCCATTTCACGTTGCGGATACGGTGTGCTTCGCGGTCGAATACTTCGATAAAAGTTTTCCCGATGACCTTGCGTTTTTTCTCCGGGTCGGATATCCCTTTCAAGGCCTCCATAAACGCATCTGAAGCATCCACGCCTTTTACATTCAGCCCCATGTGTTGGTAAGATTCAAGTACGGAAGCAAATTCATTTTTCCGTAACAGTCCGTTATCCACAAAGATACAGAAGAGATTCTTTCCGATAGCTCTGTTCAGCAAAACGGCGGCCACGGAAGAGTCCACGCCGCCCGAAAGCCCGAGAACCACTTTGTCTTGTCCCAGCTTTTGGCGCAGGTCGGAAAGCGTATTTTCGATAAAAGAGCCGGGTGTCCAGTTCCGGGAACAACCACAGATGTCTGTTACAAAATTTTTGAGCAACTGCATTCCTTCTTCCGAATGATAAACTTCCGGGTGAAACTGGATGCCGTAAGTGGGTTCGCCTTCAATCTGAAAACCGGCCACATCCACACTTCCTGTGCTGGCAATAACGTGATAATTTTCAGGGAGTTTCAGAATGGTGTCGCCATGCGACATCCATACCTGGCTGCCATCCGACAGGTTTTTCATGAGCGGAGAGTAAGTATCGCGAAAGCCGAGGTTGGCGCGCCCGTATTCCCTGATTTTCGAAGGCATTACTTCGCCACCGTCCTGTTGTGCCAGATACTGTGCACCGTAACAAACACCCAGCAATGGGTATTTACCACGAATTCCCGACAAATCCGGAACCGGCGCTTCCGGGTCGTGTACCGAAAAAGGACTCCCGGAAAGGATAACGCCTTTTAACGAGCCATCAACAGCCGGTATCTTATTAAAAGGATGAATTTCACAGTAAACATTTAACTCCCTGAGTCTTCGGGCAATAAGTTGCGTGTACTGGGAGCCAAAATCGAAAATGACAATGGTTTCTTGCATAGCACAAAGATAGTGAGTTTAGAAAGATGGAAGCGAAGGAGGTGTGAAATTTATTATTTAGCCACTTTTTTTCATTTCCCACACTTCCGTATTTTTGCTTTTAAAATCACAGGCCATGACCATTTTTATTGAAAACATAAAAAAAATAGTGCTTACCGAAGATAAGTCGTGCAAATTTGTGAGCGGCAAGGCAATGGCCGTTATGAACAGCATCGAAAATGCCTGGCTGCTGATTCGCGATGGGAAAATTGCAGACTTTGGCAGTATGAAAAGCATAGACAAAAGCAGTGTTCTTTTTGAAACAGAGGAAGTTAAAGTCATTGATGCTACCGGGAAACTGGTTTTTCCCTCTTTTGTGGATTCACATACCCATCTCGTTTATCCCGCTTCACGCGAAATTGAGTATGTGGACAAAATCAAAGGACTTTCTTACGAAGAGATTGCAAAAAGGGGTGGCGGCATCCTGAATACCGCCCGGAAAATGCAGGAAATACCGGAAGATGAATTGTACCGGCAGGCTATGCAACGGTTAGACGAAATTATTGCTTACGGTACCGGTGCCGTAGAGATAAAAAGCGGTTATGGCCTCAGCACAGAAAACGAATTGAAGATGCTACGGGTAATAAAACGGCTGAAAAAGGATTCGCCGCTGACCATTCGTGCCAATTTTCTCGGAGCACACGCTGTTCCTCCTGAATATCAAGGCAGGCAAACAAAATATGTGGATAAAGTCATCAACGAAATGCTGCCGCAGGTAGTCGAAGAAGGGCTGGCCGATTTTGTGGATGTGTTTTGCGACAAAGGTTTTTTCACAGTGAAAGATACCGAACGTATTCTTGAAGCCGGTCAGAAACAGGGGCTGAGAGGAAAAATCCATGCCAACGAGCTGGGCTATTCCGGCGGCATCCAGGCCGGTGTGAAATACAATGCCTTGTCAGTGGATCATTTGGAATACACCGGCGATGCCGAAATAGAGGCATTGCTTCATTCCGAGACCATGCCCACGATTCTGCCCGGCGCGGCTTTATTTCTTGGAATGGTCTATGCGCCCGCCCGCAAGATGATTGACGCCGGACTTCCGGTAGCCATGGCCAGCGATTTTAATCCCGGCTCGGCACCCTCCGGAAACATGCAGTTTATCCTTTCTATGGCCAGTATTGCCTACCGGCTGCTACCCGAAGAAGCAATTTATGCTACCACGCTCAATACGGCTTACGCCATGGGCATCAGCGATAGGCTGGGAAGTATCGCCCGTGGAAAAATTGCCAATATTTTTATTACCAAAGAGATTCCGAACATTGAGTTTATGCCTTATGCTTTCGGCAGCAACAAGGTGGAAACTGCTATTTTAAACGGAGAAATTATCAAGCGTGAAATATGCTAATTTTGCAGGAAATAAAAAAAATACCCCTGAAAAATATGAAGAAATTAGTCGAATGTGTTCCTAACTTTAGTGAAGGCCGCGACATGTCGGTCATAAAGCAGATTACCGATGAGATAGAAAAAGTTGAAGGTGTCAGGTTGCTGGATGTGGATCCCGGCGCTGCCACCAACCGTACGGTGGTAACGCTTGTCGGCACACCCGACGAAGTGGTGGAAGCCGCCTTCCGGGCGGTGAAAAAAGCTGCCGAAGTCATCGACATGCGGCACCACAAAGGCGAACATCCCCGTTTTGGGGCCACGGATGTATGTCCGCTGGTTCCGGTGGCCAACATCACCATGGAGGAGACGGTGGAGTATGCCCGGAAGCTGGCCAAACGCCTTGGCGAAGAGCTGGAAATTCCCATCTATTGTTATGAAAATGCCGCTTTCACGGAAGAGCGGAAAAATTTAGCCAACTGCCGTTCAGGAGAATACGAAGGACTAACCGAAAAACTGACCGACCCGCACTGGAAACCCGATTTCGGTCCGGCGGAATTCAGTGAAAAAGTGGCGGGCAGCGGCGTTACGGCTGTGGGTGCCCGCGATTTTTTGGTGGCTTTCAATGTAAACCTGAACACCACTTCCACCCGCCGGGCCAATGCCATTGCTTTTGATGTGCGCGAGCGCGGGCGGGCAAAAAGAGACGGAAATCCCGTTACCGGAAAAATCGTAAAAGACGAAAACGGCAAGCCGGTGATGATTCCCGGCTCGCTAAAAGCCGTGAAAGCCATTGGCTGGTACATCGAGGAGTACGGCGTTGCCCAAATCTCTATGAACCTCACAAACATCAGTATAACACCCGTGCATGTGGCTTTTGACGAAGTCTGCAAAAAAGCGGATACACACGGTATCCGCGTTACCGGTTCGGAACTGGTGGGGCTTATCCCGCTGGAGGCCATGCTGGAAGCCGGACGTTATTTTCTGCGGAAGCAAAAACGCTCGACAGGTGTTGACCGCGACGAGTTGCTGAAGATTGCTATCAAATCTATGGGGTTAAATGATTTAAAACCTTTTAACCCGAAAGAACGCATAATTGAATTTCTGCTCGAAGAACCGGGAAAAAAGCTGACGGACATGAGTCTGACAGGTTTCGCCAACGAAACGGCTTCCGAATCACCGGCACCGGGAGGTGGTTCCATTTCGGCTTATGTTGGTACGCTGGGTGTTTCGCTGGGAACCATGGTAGCCAACCTCTCCGCACACAAGCGTGGCTGGGACGACCGTTGGGAAGATTTTTCCGACTGGGCTGAGAAAGGGCAGCAGTTCAAAGATGAGTTGCTGCGGCTGGTAGATGAGGATACCATGGCTTTTAACAAAATTATGGATGCTTTCGGCCTTCCAAAAAAGACTGAAGAGGAGAAAAGAGTTCGTAAAGAAGCCATAGAAGAGGCCTCAAAGCACGCAATGGAAATACCTTATAAGGTTATGGAAACAGCTCTCAACTCCATAGCTGTTATGCGTGCTATGGCTGAAAATGGAAATCCCAACTCCGCCTCCGATGCGGGTGTGGGCGCTCTTTGCGCACTGACAGCGGTGGAAGGTGCTTACCTCAACGTAAAAATCAACGCTATGGGTATCACGGATAAAAAATTTACGGGAGATATGCTTCTCAGGGCAAAAGAAGTTGCTCAAAAAGCCCGCTCCTGCCGCAATATGATTATCGAAACGGTGGAACAGAAAATCAGGGAGCTGTAAATATTGATAACAATCCTGTTTAACTTTAAATAACTTCAAAGGAAAAGCTGTCGCAGGTATCGACCATACTGTTCTGCTTTACATCGTTTTGCTTTTCAATAATATCAGTAACCATCAAAAAAAAAATTAAAAAATAATTAGGATAATGTGGCAGGAGTTTGTATTTTTGCCGACCAAAATTTTAAAAGCGATTCACAATGGCTAAGAAAAGTAAAGGCGCAAGGATTCAGGTGATTTTAGAGTGCACGGAGCATAAAAAAAGCGGTATGCCGGGGACTTCACGGTACATCACTACCAAGAATAAAAAAAATACCCCCGAAAGGCTGGAGTTGAAGAAATACAACCCCATTCTGAAAAAAATGACTATTCACCGAGAAATTAAATAATTTGAACCATGGCTAAAAAAGTAGTTGCATCATTACAGTCCACAGGAAAAGACTTTGCAAAAGTTATTAAAGCGGTAAAATCCCCTAAGTCGGGTGCTTACACTTTTAAAGAAGAAATTATCCCTACAGATAAGGTGAAAGAATATTTTGCTAAGAAATAAGCGAGAATCTTCTCGATTTTTTAAAAGAAAGCTTTTTCCTGTCATCGGGAAGAAGCTTTTTTATTTTTATGCTTCGCATTTTTTATTTGGGTGAGGTTTTAACAAACATTTAATCAAACAGTTATGGGCTTATTCTCTTTCTTTTCTTCCAGGCAGCAAAAAGAAGACCTCGACAAAGGGTTGGAAAAAACCAGACAGAGCGTTTTTAGCAAACTCTCAAAAGCCGTCGTCGGAAAATCAAAAGTGGACGATGAAGTGCTGGACGACCTCGAAGAAATTCTCGTTACCTCCGATGTGGGTGTCGAAACCACGCTTAAGATTATCGACCGCATCGAAGCCCGTGTTGCCCGTGACAAATACCTTGGCGTTGATGAGTTGAACCGCCTGCTGAAAGAGGAAATTGTAGCCCTTTTGCAGGAAAACCACAGTGGCGATGGCGCTGATTTTGAGCTGCCTGCAGATAAGAAACCTTATGTTATCATGGTGGTTGGCGTGAACGGCGTAGGAAAAACCACCACCATCGGTAAACTGGCTTACAATTTCAAAAGAGTCAACAAGAACGTTGTTCTTGGCGCTTCCGATACTTTCCGTGCCGCCGCTGTGGCACAGTTGAAAATATGGTCGGAGCGCGTGGATGTCCCCATGGTAAGCCAGGGCATGGGCGCTGACCCGGCTTCCGTAGCTTACGACACTGTAAAATCGGCCATTGCCCAGGATGCTGACGTAGTCATTATCGACACGGCCGGAAGGTTGCACAACAAGGTAAACCTGATGAACGAGCTTTCCAAAGTCAAGCGGGTCATGCAAAAGCTGATTCCCGATGCTCCCCACGAAATTTTGCTCGTACTGGATGCTTCTACCGGCCAGAATGCCATTGAGCAGGCCCGGCAGTTTATTGCCGCCACGGAGGTAAATGCTATCGCGCTCACCAAGCTGGATGGTACAGCCAAAGGCGGTGTGGTTATCGGCATCTCCGACACTTTCAAAATTCCCGTGAAATACATTGGCGTGGGGGAAAAGATGGAAGACCTGCAGGTCTTTGACCGTAAAGAATTTGTCGCAGCACTCTTCTCTTAAAATATCTCTGTGAGAAAAGTAAAAAAACAGAAAGTTAATGTTGTAACACTGGGTTGCTCCAAAAACCTCGTGGACTCCGAAGTACTGATGCGTCAGTTAGACGACCGCTACGAGGTGATGAACGACTCCAATGACCCGGCCGATATTATGGTCATCAACACCTGCGGTTTTATTCAGGATGCCAAAGAGGAATCTATTGACATGATTTTATCGGCCATAGAGGCAAAAAAGGCGGGGAAACTGCGTAAGATAATTGTTACCGGATGTTTGTCACAACGCTACAAATCCGAGCTAACAGAGGAGATGAGCAGCGTGGATGCTTTTTTTGGTGTTAATGATTTGCCACAAATTCTGGAAATGCTGGAAACGGATTACAAAAAGGAGTTAGTGGGCGAACGTCATTTGACCACCCCTTCCCATTTTGCTTATCTGAAAATATCGGAAGGTTGCGACCGCAGTTGTGCTTTTTGCGCCATCCCGCTTATTCGTGGGAAGCACGTGTCAAAACCTTTTGAAGAGGTTGTTGCCGAAGCGGAAAAACTGGCTGCCAACGGGGTGAAAGAGTTGTTGCTCATTGCTCAGGATTTGACCTGGTACGGCCTTGACCTGTACGAAAAGCGCCGCATTGCTGCGCTGGTTATCCGGCTTTCCGAAATCGATGGTATCGAATGGATTCGGCTGCATTATGCTTATCCTGCCGGTTTCCCGGAAGATTTGCTGGAGGTAATGCAGAAAAACCCGAAAGTCTGCAAATATCTTGACATTCCTTTGCAACACATTAGCAACCGCATTTTAGAATCCATGAAACGCGGCCTGGATGGAGAAAAAACCCGCCAACTGGCGCTTTCGTGGCGCGAAAAAGTGCCGGGAATGGCGTTGCGTTCTACTTTCATCGTGGGCTATCCCGGTGAAACGGAAGAAGAGTTTCAACAACTGTTGGAGTTTATCCGTGAGATGCGTTTCGACCGTCTCGGCGTTTTCCAGTACTCGCCCGAAGAAAATACGGCTGCTTTTGCTTTGCCTGATGATGTTCCGGACACAGTAAAACAGGAACGTGAATATCGGCTCATGCAATTGCAGCAACAAATTTCGCTGGAGCTGAACAACGAAAAAGTCGGCAAAACATTCAAAGTGCTCATCGACAAAAAAGAGGACGGTTTTTATGTGGGTCGCACCGAATTTGATTCTCCCGAAGTGGACAATGAAGTGCTTATCCCGGCAGAAGAAGCAACATTACAAACAGGTGAATTTTACAACATTAAAATCACCCGCTCCGATTTTTACGACCTCTACGGTGTGGAGGAAAAGTTGTAAATAACTTTGACTTCCCGTTTTCTTTTCCTGGTTGATTCTTTTTTGTTTTCATCAGTAACACAAAAAAGTTTCTTTCCTGCTGTTCTATCACAAACGTTTGAAAAAGCATATAAAAAACGTTTGCGAATTTTGCTTCATAATAAAACCTATTTCCTTAAAAAATAAGGAATTATTAACAATTCACAATATCCGGAAACCGCAGGTTTTATTATTTTTGTGGTGTAGAAAAGTTTAAGCGAAAACAGAAAAAAATGGGTTATATAAAATTTGATAAGAAGCAGCTTGTCAACCTGAATTATTCACTCAGCAGAGAGAAGTTGCGCACCAACCGGGCCGGCAGCTATGCCAATTCCAGCATCATAAATTGCAATACACGGAGCTATCACGGACTTTTGGTGGTTCCACAGCCTCTGATTGACGACAACAACCACGTTCTGTTATCGGGTTTGGATGAGAACCTGCTATCCAACGATTTTGAGTTTCATCTGGGTTCGCGCATGTACGAAGGAGGCGTCATGGAACCCAAAGGACACAAATATCTGCGTGATTATGATATGGACCCCATTCCTCGTTTGGTTTTCAGGCTTGGAAGTATTGTGCTGGTAAAAGAGCTTATCTTCACACAAAAAGAAGACCGTATTTTCATAAAATATACGCTCGAAGAGAGTATCGGGAAAGTGAAATTCAGTCTGCGACCTTTTCTTGCTTTCCGCAGCGTTCATACGCTCAGCAAAGCCAATACTTATGCGAATACTCATTTTAAACCGATTAAAAACGGCGTCAGCTGGCAGATGTACCAGGGCTACTCGCCGGTTTATATGCAGTTTTCGAAAAAGACAGAGTATATCCATGTTCCCGACTGGTATTACAATGTGCAATATATTCGTGAAAAAGAGCGTGGTTATGCTTATCTCGAAGACCTATACTCCCCCGGGTATTTTGAAACCGAATTGAAAAAAGGCGAAAGTATTGTTATATCTGCAGGTCTTGAAGAAAAAACGCCAGCCAATTTCAAGCGGCATTTTACCGCTGAAGTAAAAAAACGTGTCCCCCGCAGCAACTTTGAAAACAGTCTGCAAAATGCTGCCGAAGAGTTTATTATCCATACTAAACATCGCACGGAAGTTATTGCCGGCTATCCGTGGTTTGGTCGCTGGGGCCGCGATACATTTATTGCCCTGCCGGGGCTTACACTGATAAACGGAGATAAAAAGACTTTTCATGCCGTGGTGAAAACCATGCTCAGTGAGCTGAAAAACGGACTTTTCCCCAATCTCGGACACGGCGCCGGGGCCAGTTTCAATTCGGCGGATACTTCTCTGTGGTTTTTCTGGGCTTTACATCAATATGCGTTAATCACGGGGGAGACTGCAGGACTATGGGCTTCTTACGGCAAGGCCATGGAAAGTATCCTGAACAATTACAGGAAGGGGACGCTGCATCAGATTCGTATGCACGACAACGGACTTATCTGGGCCGGCGAAACCGGCAAGGCCGTTACCTGGATGGATGCCATTGTTGAAGGAAAACCGGTAACCGCCCGTACAGGTTTTGCAGTGGAAATAAACGCATTATGGTATGAAGCTATTCGCTTTGCCCTGCAACTCGCCGAAGAAGCCAAAGACCAGCGTTTTGTGAACCGATGGGAAAAATGGCCTGAAACCATCAGAAAATCGTTTGCAGACATGTTCTGGGACGAAGCGAAAGGTTCCCTCGCCGACTATGCCACTTACGAACAAAAAGATTTTACTATCCGGCCAAACATGGTCATTGCGGCATCATTGCCTTTTTCACCGCTTAACCCCGACATGAAAATTGCCGTACTCGGAAAAGCAAAAAACGAACTCCTCACACCACGGGGCCTGCGCTCGCTCTCTCCGCGTTTTGTCGAATACAAAGGAAAATATCGCGGTAACCAGGAGGAACGCGACCTCGCTTACCATCAGGGAACAGCCTGGCCGTGGCTTTTGGGGCCGTTTGCAGAAGCCTGGTTGAGTATCTATGGCGAAAAAGGGAAACCGTTTATTCGTAGCCTCTACGAGGGCTTTGAGGCGGTTATAACTGAAGCCGGCGTGGGGACGATTTCCGAGATTTACGATGGCGACCCGCCTCACGAAGCAGAGGGTGCCATCTCACAAGCCTGGAGCGTGGCAGAGCTGCTGCGGATAAAATGGATGCTTGATGGTAAAGAATTAACAAAATGAAAAGATTTTTGAAAAACAAACCAGAAAAGAAGCTATGAGAGTATTGATGTTCGGATGGGAATTTCCTCCTCATATCACCGGAGGGTTGGGGACAGCCTGCTACGGCCTTACCAAAGGACTGAGCAAGCAAGGTACGGAAATTGTCTTTGTTGTTCCCAAAGCTTATGGCGATGAAGACGGGCAGGTTGCTTCCATCCGTAATGCCAGTGGCATTCCCTTCGACCTGAAAGATGAGGAATACAAAGCTTACTGGCAACATATTAAGTATCTGGAAGTTGGTTCCAATATTATTCCTTATGTAAGTCCGGAATTTTTTTCCAAAATCACGGAAAAAGACCAAAAAACCAGTGAAGAGTTTAAAAGTCATGTCTTTTCACGCAACTTTGAATTTTCGGGCACGTACGGAGAAAATCTCTTCGAAGAGGTGGCGCGCTATGCTCTTATCGCTTCGGCACTGGCTCTGAAAGAAAAATTCGACGTTATTCATGCCCACGACTGGCTCACCTATCCTGCCGGTATTGCGGCCAAGCTGTCTTCCGGGAAAAAGCTGGTTGTTCACATGCATGCCACCGAATTCGACCGTACGGGCGGCAATGTCAACCAGCAGGTTTACCAAATAGAACGGCAGGGGATGGAAGCTGCCGATGCCGTTATTACCGTGAGCAACCTTACGCGGAACATTGTTATTGAAAAATATGGTATAAATCCCGACAAGATTTTTACCGTACACAATGCTGTGGACACCAATAGTATGAAAAATTACAGCGGTTTCAAAAAGCATTTCGACGAGAAGCTGATAACTTTTCTCGGACGTATCACTTATCAGAAAGGACCCGATTATTTTATCGAAGCAGCCTTTAAGGTTTTGCAAAAAGATCCCAAAGTACGGTTTGCCATGGCCGGATCGGGTGACATGTTGCTGAAAATGATAAAACGCGTTGCCCAGCTTCGTATATCCGATAAATTCCATTTTACAGGCTTCCTGCAGGGCGATGATGTGGATCATATTTTTGCCATGAGCGATGTATTCGTTATGCCTTCCGTGTCCGAACCTTTTGGCATTGTGCCGTTAGAGGCCATGCGTTCCAGTGTTCCGGTCATCATCTCCAAACAAAGTGGCGTGGCCGAAGTATTGCATCACGCACTGAAAGTGGATTTCTGGGATATCAATGCCATGGCCGATGCCATTTACGGATTCTGTCATTACCAGGGTCTTTCCAAAATGTTTAAGAAATATGGCAAACAGGAGGTGGAAAGTTTGAAATGGGAAGATGCCGCATTGAAGGTCATTCAGATTTATAACAAAATTATAAACAGCTAATTAAGAAATATTTAAATCACATGAAAGCTATTTGTTTCTATTTCCAGGTTCACCAGCCCATACGGCTGAGAAGTTACCGGTTTTTCGATATTGGGGAAAAACAGGATTACTTTGACGAGCACAACAACAGGTATATCATGCGCAAAGTAGCCCAAAAAAATTATCTGCCTATGAATGCGCTGCTGCTTGACTTGATAAAAGAGTACGGAAGCGCTTTCAAGGTCAGCTTTTCCATTTCGGGTACGGCGCTCGACCAGTTTGAGGCTTACGCACCCGATGTGCTGGAGAGTTTTCAGCGACTGGCGGAAACCGGAAATGTGGAATTTCTTGCGGAGACCTATGCCCACTCACTTTGCGCACTCAAAAGCAAAAAAGAATTTACAAATCAGGTGCAGGCACAAGCCAAAAAAATTGAACAGCTTTTTGGTCAGAAACCAACCACCTTTCGCAATACCGAGTTGATTTATTCGGATGAAATCGGCGCCATGGTAGCGGATATGGGCTATAAAGTAATGCTCACCGAAGGAGCCAAACACGTGATGGGATGGAGAAGTCCTAACTACCTATACGCCAATGCCATTAATCCGAAGCTAAAGCTGTTGCTGAAAAACTTCCAGCTGAGTGATGACATTGCCTTCCGGTTTTCGCAACAAAGCTGGAAAGAATGGCCGCTGACAACGGAGAAGTTTGTAGGCTGGCTTACGCAAATCAATTCTGCAGAGGAGGTTATCAACCTGTTCATGGACTACGAAACTTTTGGCGAGCATCAGTGGGAAGAAACCGGTATTTTTGACTTTATGCGTGCGCTGCCGGGACGGGTTTTCTCCCATTCCGACTTTAGTTTTGCCACACCAAAAGAACTGGGCGGGAAACTCCAACCTGTATCTTCCATCCATGTTCCTTATCCTATTTCGTGGGCTGATGAAGAGCGCGACCTGACTGCCTGGCTGGGAAACGAACTGCAGGATGAAGCCTTCGACAAGCTGTATGCTCTCGAAGAAAAAGTAAAGATGTGCGATGACCCGCAAATTCAACAGGACTGGCTCTATCTGCAAACTTCCGACCATTTTTATTATATGTGTACCAAATTTTTCTCGGATGGCGATGTGCACAAATATTTCAACCCTTATGGCACACCCTACGAAGCTTTTATCAACTACATGAATGTTTTGTCCGATTTTATTATCCGGGTGGAAAAGCAAACCCGTTACGCCAAAACAGATGCCGGTGAGGTGAAAGAAGCTGCGAAAAAGCTTTTTGAAAAAACGGAAAAACTGGCGAGGAAGAAAACCCGCCAAACAAAAAAAGCAGTTAAAGAAACATTGGATAAAACCAAAGAGATGAATTTTGAGGATATTAAAAACATGTCGGATACGGCTGTGAAAAAGTTTTTGCGTGAAATTGACCTGCAGAAACTCAGTATGGCCATGGAAGATGCCGGCGCAGAAATCCGTGAAAAAATTCTTCCCAACCTCGGAAAACGTGCCCGGAAGCAGTTTGACGAGTGGCAGAAAGAGATAAAAAAGGTGAAGAAGTCGGATATTAAAAAATACAAAAAGGAAGTTGAAGATAGGCTGAAAGACCTTTTTGGGAAAAAGAAATAGGACAATTCCCGCCTTCGTAGAACATCAATATTCTGCAAGGGAAATTTCCGGCGACTTCTGCATTTTTGTAGCTGTCATCAGAACAGAAACAGGCATTGGCAAAAGAAAATATTTCCCGGCAAACTTATTTTAATATATTTATGCCCCCTTGGCCTTACGGGAACAAAGGCCGAGAGTTATTGCTATCAAATTAACTTTGAAGAAAACAGAAAATGAAATCAGATTATATATTTGAAACAAGCTGGGAAATTTGTAACAAAATCGGCGGAATTTACACCGTTATGTCCACCAAAGCCAAAAGTATGGTGGATGCTTACGGGGATCATTATGTTTTGGTTGGCCCGGATGTGTGGAAAGAAACCTATGCCAATCCCGATTTTCTGGAAGACCACAAACGGTTTTTCGACTGGAAAGAAGCTGCTGCCAAACAAGGTATCCAGGTCAAAATTGGTCGCTGGAACATTCCTTCCGGGCCGCTGGTGATTTTGGTCAACTTTACCCATCTCTTCGCCAAAAAGGATGAGATTTTTGCCCATTTGTGGGAAACTTACAAACTCGATTCACTTTCAGGACAATGGGATTATATTGAGCCGGCTATGTTTGGTTACGCTGCCGGTCAGGCAATTGAGAGTTTTACCCGTTTTTATCTTACGCCGCAAGCACACGTTGTTGCCCATTTTCACGAATGGATGACCGGAACAGGCGTTTTGTATCTCAAAGATAATCTACCGCGTGTCGGCACGGGTTTCACTACACACGCCACAGTTCTGGGGCGCTCTATTGCCGGAAACGGTCTGCCGTTGTACGAAAAGCTGTCACATTATCATCCGCTGAAAATGGCGGAAAAATTTCAGGTTGTCAGCAAAAATTCGTTAGAGACCCTCAGTGCCCGGGAAGCTGATGTGTTCACCACAGTTAGCGCTATCACCTCCGAAGAGAGCAGGCAGTTTCTCGGCAAAGAAGCACAGGTGCTTACGTTAAACGGTATGAACAAGTCCTTTGTCCCGACTGCCGGCCAATACGCGAAAAAACGCGGGATAGCCCGGGCCAAAGCTTTGGAAATTGCGTCAAAGCTGACCGGTATTACCTATAACAAAGATATTTTTTTGGTGCTGAACAGCGGGCGTTACGAGTTTAAAAACAAAGGAATTGATATCTACCTCCGTGCTTTGGGAAAATTGAACCGGTCGTTGTCAAATGAACAGCGTATCCTGGCTTTTATTGCTGTTCCGGCCGGGCACGATGGCGCCCGGGCAATCTTCACCGGCGAAAGTGAAAAAGTACAGCATCCCTGTTTAACACATTCTCTTCTTGACGAAAATAACGACCCTGTATTGCGGGAAGCCTGCAACAACGGATTGAATAATTTGGAAAACGACCGCGTCCACTTGATTTTTATTCCGGCTTATCTCAACAAACACGATGGTGTCGTCAACCTGAGCTATTACGATTTTCTGACTGCTTTTGATTACACTGTTTTTCCTTCTTATTACGAACCATGGGGCTACACGCCACACGAAAGCATTGCTTTTGGCATCCCCACCCTTACCACCACGTACGCCGGATTTGGCAAATGGGTGCTGGATCATTTTGAAAACAGACAGAGAGCTGTTACGGTTATCGACCGGCAGGGAAAAGAGGATGACAGTATTGCTGCTGAGGTTGCAGACAGTATTAACGGTTTTTTGAACAGCGACAACCGGGAAACTGCAAGGGAAGAAGCCGGCAAAATTGCTGATGAACTTACCTGGGAAAAACTCAATAAATATTATAAAAAAGCCTGGAAGCTGGCGCTGGCCAAAGCAGAAGAGCGTAAAGAAAAAGAGAAAACACAATGGTCTATTCCGGAAACACAACGGTTGGAGGCTAGTGTGAATTCCGACAAACCTACCTGGAAAAAGATTCTGGTTCAGCCCATTCTCCCCAAACAGCTGAAGCCGTTAAAAGCGTTAGCCTTTAATCTTTGGTGGTCATGGAATACTGAGGCTGTTGAATTGTTTCAAAGTATCTTACCCGAAAAATGGGAAGAACTTGATACCAATCCGGTAATGGTGCTTGAGTCGTTGTCGCTGGAGAAAATCAATGCACTCGTAGCCGATGAAAAATTCATCGAAAAGCTCAACCGGGTATTTGCCAAATTTCAAAATTACATGCAGGCTGCCCATGAGCAGCAAGAGGAGCAGGTCGCCTATTTCAGTATGGAATACGGCCTGCACAACAGCGTGAAAATATTTTCAGGCGGACTCGGTGTGCTGGCCGGCGATTATCTGAAACAGGCCAGTGACTCCAACAAAAACATGATTGCGGTTGGATTACTATACCGTTACGGCTATTTTAAACAAATTATCAGCCATTTTGGAGATCAGATTGCCGAGTACAATATTCAAAAAACAACCCGGCTACCCTTGGTTCCCGTGCGGGATGAGCAGGGAGAAACACTCCGGATTCCCATTGCGCTGCCCGGACGCGTGGTACAGGCAAAAGCATGGCGGTTGGATGTGGGGCGGGTGCCGCTGTTTTTGCTCGACACCGATACGCTGCCCAACACGGAGGAAGACCGTAAACTTACGGCCCGACTTTATGGCGGAGACAGTGAGCACCGGCTAAAACAGGAGATGATCATCGGGTTGGGCGGTATTCGCCTGATAGAAAAGCTGGGTTATCAACCGGCTGTCTTCCACAGTAACGAAGGCCATTCGGCTTTTATCGGGCTGGAAAGAATCAGAAACCTGATAGAAAAAGAACATATCAGTTATTGTGCTGCCAGAGAAGTTGTTCGCGCCAGCACCCTTTTTACTACCCATACACCTGTCCCGGCCGGACACGACAGCTTTGAAGAGCACCTTATCCGCGCGTATCTCTCTCATTTCAGCGAAGTATTTTCCATTTCATGGGAAGCGTTTATGAGCCTCGGAAGATTTCGTGCAAAGGATACAATGGAGAAATTCTCCATGAGCGTGCTGGCCACGAAACTTTCGCAGGAAGTAAACGGTGTAAGCCGCATTCACGGGCGCGTTTCCCGCGAAATGTTCAAAGGATTGTACCCCGGCTATTATGTTGAAGAACTGCACATTGGCTATGTTACCAATGGCGTCCATTATTTCACCTGGACCGACAAAGTGTGGCAGGAGCTTTATCATAAAAGTTTTGAGGAAGGTTTTGAAAATGATCAACCTAATACCAGATTTTGGGAGAAAATTTATGACATCTCTGATGAAAAGATTTGGGAAAACAGGATAAATGTCAAAAAACGGTTGATTGCCTTTGTGAAAGAACATTTGAGAGAAAACATGCTTTCGCGACAGGAAAGCCCGCGACTCATTATTGAATCGATGAAACATCTCGATGAAGCAAATTTAATCTTTGGCTTTGCCCGGCGTTTTGCCACTTACAAACGTGCGCATCTGCTGTTTACCAACCTGAAACGGTTAGGGAAAATTGTGAACAATCCGGAAAAGCCGGTGCTGTTTCTTTTTGCCGGAAAGGCACATCCACACGACAAAGCCGGCCAGGATTTAATCAAACGTGTTGTCGAAATCTCAAAAATGCCGCAGTTTAGCGGACGGGTTATTTTTCTCGAAAATTATGATATGGTTATGGGTAAAATATTGACGAGCGGTGTGGACGTTTGGCTGAATACGCCTACCCGTCCGTTAGAAGCCTCCGGAACCAGCGGCGAAAAAGCTATTATGAACGGCGTGGTAAATTTCAGTGTGCTGGATGGCTGGTGGGCAGAAGGCTACAAAGAAGATGCCGGCTGGGCTATTCCCGAAACCCGGACTTACGAAAACCAAAGTTTTCAGGACGAACTGGATGCCGAAATGATTTATAATATTCTGGAGGAAGAAATTATCCCGACTTATTACGATATTAACAAAGACGGACTTTCCGAAAAATGGGTTCGGCATATCAAAAATACCATTGCGGGCATTGCACCTCATTTTACCATGCAACGCCAGTTAAGCGATTATTATGAAAAATTTTATACCCCTTTGCTGCAAAACGGAAAACGGATGAGAGCACAGCATTTTTCCAAAGCAAAAGCGCTGGCTGCATGGAAAATAAAAATCAGCAAGGCATGGGACAATATTTCGGTAGAATCGTTGATGGTCCCCGACACGCAAAAAGGAGCCATTGCTTACGGAAAACATTTTGTGGCAGAGATAAAACTTTCCGCCCCCGGATTGACCGCCGAAGATTTGGGTGTTGACCTTATTATGGGCAACCGGAACAACGGAAACATTGAGAAAATTCTCTATCGTCATCCGTTGGAAGCAGCGCAGGAAAAAAATGATATTATCCGGTTTACCTGCGATTTCCCGCTGGCGCATTCAGGTATCGTGGATTATGCTTTCCGCCTTTATCCAAAGCACGAACTACTGGTTCATCGTATGGATTTTCCACTGGTGAAGTGGATTTGATGAAGAAGTAAATGTACGTACTCTTCCTGATTTTTACAAAGCCACCACCGCGGGAACCGGTACAAACGGTAACTTGTATTATCTCAAGGCACACTTTTGATAGAATATAACAACCTCCAGGCAAAGCAAAACAAATATATTTTATTTTTGCCCTTCAAAAAAATAGTACGTATGAAAAGAATAAAATGGATAGCTGCCTTAGGAATATTTCTTATCGCTTTTAGTTTAAACGTTTCGGCAAAGAGATTTCCGCACAAAGACAAAGCACAAATTGCATACAACCAGGGTAATTATGCTGCCGCCCTTGCCCTGTGGGAAAAATCAATTGCCAAATACGAAAGAAGGCATAAAGAAGTAAAGTTCCCGTTTTACACAAAAGCCGGTATGGCTGCCATCAAACTGAAAAAAACGGATGAAGCGCGGCAACTTTTTGAAAAAGCTATCCATTCGGCTTTCGTAAGTCCGGTTGCTTACGTTGAACTGGCTAAGATTTACCGGAAAATTGATAATCTTTCTCTCGAAATTTTTACCCTTGAAAATTATGAAAAAAAATATCCGGACGGCAAAGCTATTGAAGCTGTGAGAAAACGCCTTTTTGTCACTTATGTGGAGAGCGAAAACTGGGATGAGGCACTGAAACTTTGGGGGAAACTTCCGGAGCAGGTTAAAAACAGCATAGCTTACAAAACCGATTATCTGAAAGTTAACAGGGCGCTTAAAAACAGGGAAGTTAGCGACCGGATTTCGTCCGAAATTCTGAAATCTGATCCTAAAAATGTAACAGCGCTTGACTGGAAAGCCAAAAAATATTTCTGGCTGGCCGAAAATCGTTATCAGGCTGAGCTGAAAATTTACAATAAAAACAAAACCCGGCGCCAGTACGTCGAATTATTAAGAGTTTTTAAAGTAGTTACGGTCAATTTTAAACGGTCGTTAAACTATTTTAAAAAGCTGTATCCCCTGCAATCAACTGCCGAAAACGCCAACTATCTCGGTAATATTTATGCCCGCCTCAACGACGATGCCAAAGCAAAGTATTACCATTATGTTGCTGACAAGAAAAAGGCAGCTAATAAATAAGCCTTTGTCCAAATACCCCGCTTCCAGCGTCCACACTTAAATTTGACGCCCGTATTTTCTCTTCCGTAAACCAATCAGAACAAACGCAAAAATCAACATAACTACCGGGGGCACCAGAACGTTAAACAGTTGCCATTGCAAGCGTTGCCTGCTTACTTTTGTTTTATCCAACAGCCGTAGCTTAAATTCGCGCGTACGTAAGGATATAAGTCCGGGACCATCGGTCAGGTAGTTCAGAGCATTCAAAATAAATTCCTTGTTGCCGTAAGTTTGTTGTGTAAATTGATTGTAACCGAGCGGCAACGGATAGCCGTCTGGAATTTTCAACTGATTCCGGATTATATCTCCATCGGAAACGACAATCATTTGGGTGGGGACACTCATTTCCCGGAAGGGAAATATTTTGCTTTTTAAACCGGATAAAAGCCGGTTTTTGAAGTCGGAGGTAAATTTTCCGCTCAGCAAAACCGCCACATTGCGAGCCGGCCCGTGGAAAAAATAAGGATCGGGCTTTTGCCTTAAAATGGCCAGACTGATAATGCCCGGAACTTTTTCCACACCGCTGTAAGGCGAAGTTTTAAGCAGTATGGTTTTTTTAATCCCTTTTATGGCAAGGGTGTCGATGCTGCTCACAAAATTCATTTCGATACTGTTCAGGTTACGTACTACCGATTGGCTTGACCGCGGTGTAATCAGTGGGTAATAATACCACGGAAGCAACTGAATTTGTGGTCGGTTTCCGGTTTGTCCCGTTCGTACCGGAATGGGGACGGCGTTCAAATCAAGGAGCAGGTTTTTGTTGAGACGCACGCCGTAAGTAAAAAGCTGTTCCTGCAATCCCAAGTTCAAATCAATGGAAACCGTTGTCTCCGACCGTTTTATACTGTCCATGCTTGCCAGTACGGGGTCAATAAGCCAGAGTACTTTTCCCCCGTACATAATATATTGGTCCAGCATCAGTTTTTCCTTTTCCGTAAAGGACTTTTGAGGTTTTGCAACAATAAGGGCGTTGTAACGCGGAACAACCCCCAAAGTCGATGTATCGCTCTTTTGCTTTTCCAACAAAGGGTTTGGCAGGCTGTCGGGATTCACCATTGTCAGCGTGTAGCTCTCGTTCAGGCTGTTCAAAATATCGGTAACATGTTTCCCCTGCGGTTCGCCCTGCCCAATCAGGTAGGCGAGTGAGGGCTTTTTCTGTTGCACCAGCTTGTGGATAGCATTGATAAAAGTGAACTCCAGATTTTCGATGGAGTGGTTCAGTACCTCTGCGGGTGGTATATTTCGTTCGCTGCTCAACAGTTCAACAGGTATTTCGCTGCCTTTGTAGCGGAGGATAGCACCGGGAAAAATATATTGCTGCTCCAATCCGTTTTTTGTTTTTACCTGTAGGTTGGTGGGACTCAATCCGACGTCAACCAACCGGCGGTAGAAATGCTCACGCTTTTTAGGGTTTCCTGAAGCGGAAGGGTTAACGAAGATAAATCGTACGTTTTTGTTGTAAGCCTGAAATTCTTCGAGTATTTCACGTGTTTGTGTCTCAAGACGTTTGAAACCGGCCGGGAAATCGCCTTTCAGATACACGGTACATACCAGCTTTTCATCCAATTGTTTTAAGACATTTTTGGTAACCTTTGCCAGGGTAAACCGTTTGTCGCTGGTCAGGTCAATACGTGTAAAGTAAAAGGAACCGAGATAGTTAGCGGCTACAATTATAAAAATCACAGTGAGTAACCGCTTCCTGTATTGTTTTCTCGTTTTCTGTGCTGCAGCGTTGTGTTGTTTTCTCATTTCCACTTCCTCCTTCCCAAAAAACTAACACTCAGGTAAAGAAAAAACAGTATTAAGCTGAGAAAATAGATGACATCGCGCGAGTCAATCACCCCCCGGCTCATGGAAGCGTAGTGGGCACTGATGCCGAACGACTGCACCAAAAGAGTTGCTCCGCCAAAAAATGATGAAATGAAGTCGAATCCCATGTAAATAAAAGCGCTGAGAACCACAGCGATAAGAAATGCAACTATGGGGTTATTTGTCAGAGAAGAGGCAAAAATACCCATGGCAACAAATGCGGCGCCGAGGAAAAGAAGACCGATGAAAGAACCCCAAAAACCGCCGGTATCAATATCACCGACAGGGTATCCCAGCCGGTAAACCGAAAAATAATAAATCAGTGTGGGAAGCAGCGACAGCACCACCAATGTAAAAGCGGCAAGATATTTGGCCGTGATGATTTTGGTGTCGCTAAGCGGCCTGATAAGCAGCAATTCCAAAGTGCCGCTTCTTTTTTCCTCGGCGAGACTGTTCATGGTAACGGCAGGAACCAGGAATAGAAAAACAAAAGGCGCCAGGCTGAAAAGTCCGTTCAGGTTGGCATAGCCGCTATCCGGGATGTTGAGCCCCGAAGGTAAAACCCACAAAAAGAGTCCGGTTACCGTCAAAAAAATGCCGATAACCACCCAACCGGTGATGGAGCTTAAAAAGCCAAGAATCTCTTTTCTGTATAATGTCCACATGGGATATTTTTACTTTTGGTAACGCAAAAATACTGTTTTTAGGGTGTAAGTGAAAGAGCAAAAGTAGTCAGCGTTTCTTTTCTCCTTCTCTTTCGGCTTTCCTCAGCAACTCTGAAGCAGCAGCCCTTGAAGCATCCGTAATTTCCTCGTCACTCATCATTTTCGCTATTTCTTCAAGGCGTTCTGCCGGTTCAAGTGGAATAATTTCTGAAACGGTCATGTCATTTTCCACATGCTTAAAGACTTTTAAATACACATCTGCACGGGAGGCAATTTGTGGCAAATGGGTAATGCTCATAACCTGAATGTGCATCGACATCTTTTTCAGAATATTGGCCAGTTTTCCGGCAATGTCGCCTGATACGCCTGCATCGATTTCATCAAAAATGATGGTGGGTAAAATCCCGTCCTGATGCACCAGGGATTTAAGCGCCAGCATAAGTCGCGAAAGTTCTCCGCCCGAGGCTGTTTTTGCAATGGGAGCCGGTTCGCCGCCTTTGTTGGCATTGAAATAGAACGTAAGCGTTTCTTTTCCGTGGGGAGAAAATGCAGACAACGGCTCCATCTGTACCCTGAACTGTGCTTCTTTCATGCCGAGCTGTTTTAGTAAAGCCTCTGCCTCTCTTTCAAATCCGGGTATACTTTGCTTTCTCGCAGTACGCCATTTCATGGCTGTTTTTTCCAGGTTCAGGGTAATTTCTCCGAGATGTTGTTTTTCTGTCAACAGTTCATCATCCAAACCGGAAATCGTTTCCAGCTTTTGCCGGTACTCTTCACGCAAGGCTATCAGCCCGTTAATGTCCGTAACATGGTGCTTCTGCTGCAGGCTGTACAATGTATCTAATCGCTCCTCCGCCATCTGCAGCTCTGCAGGATCAAATTCGTTGAGTGAGGCAAAATTTTCTATTTCCGCCGTCAAATCGGTCAGCTCGATGTAGGACGATTGCAACCGTTCGGCAAACGCAGCAATAGCTTGATGAAAACCGGAAAGCCGGTCGAAAGTTTCTTTCAGCCTGCCGAGATATTCCAAAATCGCTGTGTCCTCTTCCCTGAGCAAATGCACTGCCATATCGGTCGCCGTTTTTATCTCTCCCGCATGCGACAGCAACTTACTTTTCTCCTCCAATGCTGCCATCTCATCTGCGTTCAGCGCTACTGCGTCCAGCTCGTTCAACTGAAACCGGAAATAATCTTCATCACGTTTAGCCTGGTTATTCTGCTCCTGTAACAAGGCCAGCTTTTTCTGACTTTTGCGGTATTGGTTAAATAACAAGATGTAAGCTTGCTGCAACGCAGGTTGATTCAGATAAGCATCAAAAAGTTCCAGTTGAAAACCGCTTTCGTTAAGCAAAAGAGTCTGATGTTGTGAATGAATGTCCACCAAACGGCTTCCCAACGTTTTCAACAAATTCAGGTTTACCGGCGTATCGTTTATAAAAGCACGCGATTTCCCGGCCGGATTAATCTCACGCCGCAGCAGTATCACCGGCTCATAATCCAGGTCGTTATCCTCAAAAAAGGAAACCAGGTTCAGTTTGCTGATACCGAAGAGACCTTCGACCACACATTTTTTTGTCTTGTCCATAAGCGCCGACGGGTCGGCCCGTTTGCCGAGAATCAGCGACAGGGCGCCAAGCATAATGGATTTTCCGGCTCCGGTTTCGCCCGTAATAACGGTAAAACCGGGCTGAAAGTCAATTTCGGCAGCGCTAATTAGCGTATAATTCTTTATGGATAGTTTTAGCAGCATAAATAATTACTTTCCGAGGACAAAAATAACAAATCGCCCGGTGGAAAAAAATGAAAAGGATGGTGTTCGTAATAATCTTTTCGGAAATTGATTTCCTGCTGTTTGCTGCCCCGGTTGAAAACTTGTGTAAATCTCAGGCTTATTTATCACGGCTTCCGCTGTCACAATGAGGCATTTTACTACTTTTGTGCCATGGTAAAGAAGCATACGATTTTCTTGTTGCTGGGGAGTAATATTCATCCCAGAACAGTTTATTTATACAAAGCCATCGAACTGATTAACATCTTAATAGGGGATGTTATCACCACTTCTTCCCGGTATGTATCGGAACCCTGGGGCTTTGAGGCTCCGGTTGCTTTTTTTAATCAGGTGGTTTGCGTGGAGACCGTTTTGGAGCCTTTGGAAGTTTTGAAAAAAACACAGGATATAGAATATCAACTGGGACGCACGCAAAAATCAAACGGAACGTATGCTTCACGTACGCTTGACATCGACCTGCTCTTTTATGATGACGAAACAATCAACCTGCCTGCGCTTACGGTTCCTCATGCACAGATAGCTCACAGACGTTTCACTCTGATGCCGCTGGCAGAAACAGCTCCGCAGAAAGAGCATCCGGTATTGAAAAAAACCTGTTTCCAATTGCTTGCCGAATGTGATGATGAATGCGAAGTATGGAAACTTGACGAAGTGAAAGCCCATGCATTATAATTTTATCGCCATCGAAGGAAATATCGGGGCCGGAAAGACTTCGCTCGCTGCAAGAATTGCGCAGGAATATAACGCCCATCTCATTCTTGAGCAGTTTGAAGAAAATTCATTTCTTCCCAAATTTTACAAAGAGCCCGAAAAATATGCTTTTCCGCTGGAGATGTCTTTTCTGGCTGCCCGTTATCAGCAGCTAAAAGACCAGTTGCTGTCCATGGACTTGTTCAAGACTTTTACCATTAGCGATTATTTCATTGTAAAATCGTTGATATTTGCCCGTAAAAACCTGCCACAGGATGAATTTAAGCTCTATACCAGTTTTTTCGATATTGTCTATCAGCAACTTCCCAAGCCGGAACTTTTGGTGTATCTTTACGTGGACACCGAGCGTCTGCAGTTGAATATAAAAATGCGCGGACGTCCTTACGAGCAAAACATACAGGACGACTATCTGAACAAAATCCGGGACGGCTATCTCGAATTTATTAAACAGCAAAAAAATTTACGGATTCTCATTTTAGACATCAACCGGCTTGATTTTGTAAACCGCCCCGAAGACTACCAAAAAATAACGGAAGTCATTGATAAGGAGTACCCCATCGGCGTACACAGGATTATACTTTAATCCGTATAACAAAAACCAGAGTCATATTGTCAGCTGTGCGTTGCACCGGTTATTTTTCTGCAATATCCGGCCGCAGATTATGAATATTATTTGGATTATGAGGATTCCTGCGCGTGTTTCTCTGGGCAATCCGGATATTCAGGCCAAAACCGGCCTGAATATATTTTTGCCGCTTCCACTGAAATAATCCAGCGACATTATCCGAATAGAGATAAACCTGAAAAGGAAATAAATTGCAAACTACGGCAGCTCCAAAATTCATGGGCACATCTTTAATGTACGTGTAATTTACCTTGAAAGTGAAATGGCCGGAGACATACCGGGTATAGCCAACAGAAACGGCAGGCTCGAAATAATCTTCGAAAAAACGTCCCGAAAACAAAAAGGAGAAATCATTACGCATATCTTTGGTATAATATTCTCCTCCAATCAGGATTCGGGCAGGAAGTTTGATCCGATAATTTTTGGACTCCTCTTTAAGATTAAATAATTTTTTCAAAGTATCGCCAATACTGCCTGCCGGGTTGCCATTATTGATGAAGTCAATGGAGACCCCGTTAAAATTTATGCTGTCTTTGTTAGATTCGAAAGTTTTGGTATTGCTTCGGTAAAACACTTTCCCCCAATTTAGAAGGCTGGCGCTAATTGAAATCTGTTTCGTCAGATGTACATCAACCCCCAGGTCAATGGCAACGCCTGTATTTTTAAAATTAAGAAAATAATTTCTTGCATCAAAGCCGGTGCTGTCGGGCAACCCGGAGGTATTCACCAAAAGGTTAGTCCGGGCATGTATCTCATACTCATTGTTGTTGTTAAGTACCGTTTTCATGCTAATTCCATTGTTATTGGTATTGATGTCGGAGAGTCCCTGCAAAAAATGCAACCGCACGCCTACTCTGAATTTATCACCGACGGGAACGGATATTCCCAAATTATAATCTATTAAATGATACGCATTCACTGCTGTATGGCTCATGTCAAGTGTTTGGTTCACATACTGAGCATTTCCGTTCCATGCCAACTTCAGCAAATCCTTGTCTAACAGAGCCTGAACGAACAGATGCTGACTAATGCCAACCGTAATAAAGGTGCTGCCCGCCTTAAAACCTGCAAAGAGGACATTCATATCCAGAAATTCGGTAACTTTATCTACAGGCTGACCATTATTGATAACCTTGCTCAAATCGAAATAAAGCGAATCGCCACCCGCACTCTTAGAGATAAAATCATTGATTCCACCTGCCGTATTCAGTAGCCCGGTCGAAACATTGGACAACATCGGGAAACCCACCACAATGTTAGCGCCCGATGTGAAAGCCGGGTTCAAAAGACTACTCTGCTGCACATCGCGCAAACCGTACAAAATAAAACTATTCTGTGCCACTGAAAATTGAGGCAACGAAATGATAAATAACAGTAAAAAACTTATTTTCCGAAAGATGTGTAAATTTTTTTTCATGGCACATATTTTAAAATTATTTCCACTATACTAATTCTTTAACGGGAAAAAAGAGAGAACGTTTCATTTTGCCTGTCTTTTTTAGGTTGCCCCTTGCTCCTCCGGAGGGCGTTTTAAACTTTCTATAAAATTTCGCATAAAGTTAATAAGTCATCAACTTTATAAGTACAATTGTTTTCAAGAGAGATGCAGTCGGGGTCAAAGAAAACCTGATCCATCCCCACCTGACGGGCCCCCGCAATATCAACAGAGTAATCATCGCCTATCATAAGGCTTTCATCGGCCAGTGCACCGGTTTTGTCAAAAGCATAATAAAATATCCGGGGATCGGGTTTTTTCACGCCGGCTTCTTCCGATGTAATCAGTTTTTCAAAATATTTATCCATCCCGGACACTTTGATTTTCACCTGCTGCACTTCCTGAAAGCCGTTGGTAATAAGGTGGAGATGATATTTTGATGCAAGGTACTCCAACGTTTCCAAAACATGCGGAAACAAATTTACTTTCCTGGGACTGATTTCCACATAATCCGTGCCCATTTTTTCTGCCAGGGTTTTATCATCGATATCGTAATCGAGCAAAGTCAGGTAAAAACGTTTCCATCGGAGGATATTCTTTTCCAGAATTCCCTCGCGGTAAAGATCCCACAGCTTCCGGTTATGCACACTGTATTTCTCGTGAAGATCTTTCGGATTGTCAATCCCTTTTGCAGCAAGCTGATAGTTTTCGAATATCTCTTCGAAAGCTTCGAGGGAACTCTTGTCAAAATCCCACAAAGTGCGGTCAAGATCGAAAAAAAGATGCTGGTAACGTTGCGGCATAATGGCTATTTGTGATAATTAAAAACTTTATATGTATTGGTAATACCTTTGATTGTCAGCTGAATAATATATAATCCGTTTTGATTATACGGTAGCTGAAGCATCACATCATTACGGCCAAACTGCGGTTTGAAGATATCCAGCCTCCGGCCCAGAATGTCATAAACGGCAACGGAAATATCATCTTCCCTGTAACTTCCCAACAGAATATGAATGCGGCCATCTTTTGTAGGGTTGGGATAGATTACCGGAAGCACGGAGACCGAATCGACTTTCGTGCTGTTACCGCCGGCAGATGTTACCAGTAGCTTTACCTGAAAAGTTCCCGTTTTGACATACCGGACAGGCGGTGGTGTTTTTGTATCCGAAACAGCCGGCACTCCACCTTCAAATTCCCAACGATAAGTTGAAACAGGGCCGGTGGACAGGCTTGTGAATTGAATCGTTCCGCCAACAGGTGTTTTAGTCACATCCGAAGAAAAATCGGCAATGGCTTGTGTTGCCAGCGGGTCAAACCCGGGCATCATAACATAGGCTGTATGCGCTTTGTCTAACCAATATTTCAACTGCCGGGTGGAATCGGTGCCATTGGCATCCCAGTGTTTGCTGAACCGGCCGAAGTAGTCAGGCGAGTCTGGCGCACTACACGAGGCATCGCCACCGGTAAGCGTTCCTATAATCAAACCTTTGCTGTTAAAGAGCGGAGCGCCGGAAGAGCCACCTTCGGTAACACCATGCCCAGACAGGGTAGCTGCCCATTTTACTTTCCAGAAGTCAGCATTGGGGTCGGTTACAGTTCCGTAATAACCCATGGGAATAAGCGGTGTTGTGTAGGTGGAAATCATTTTTATATCGCCCTCAGGATGGTGAATGACCACCCCGCTGTTGCTTCCGTTGCCACTGCGGTCCCAACCGTTAAAATAGGGTTTGTACGAATAAGGCACTTTGTCTTTCAGTAACAAAAGCTTAAGATCAGAACCCCCGTTATAGTTGGCAGAAGCGAGTAACTTGGCTCCTGAAAGAGAATGGATTGTCGGTTCGGTAGCCGGACGGCTGCCATCGGGCGATTCATAATTGAAATAAAAAACCCATTGGGCATAATCGGATGCTGTTGCACCATCGCCGCAGTGGTTGGCCGTCAGAAAATAGGGTGTACCATCATTCTGCGTATCATTAATCAGCGAACCGGTACACCAATACAGGCTGGTTCCCTCTTTTAAAAGAACACGTGCCACGCCATTTTTCTGTTTTTGGTAATGCTCGCCTTCAGGATTGTTCACGGGAACCTCACAACTACCCGCATCACCAAAATCTTTCAGTCCGCTTTCCGGATGATCAGTAACATTCCCTATGCTTGACAGTTGAAAAGGCAGCTTCCCGTATTTTTCAGGACTGTCCAGTTCTACAATCAGGCTGTTTCCCAAAAGATAAGCTGTTCCCATTTCCTTTCCATTGTTTTGGGTGCTAAAAGCCCCGAGTATCTGATTCTTACGTGAGTTATATATATAAAGCCGGTCGTTTTGTCCGAGATGTATATTCCGCAGATAAAGGTTGAGCGCGGAAGCTCCGTTCAACCGAATTTCAAGCCGCCAAACATAATTTCCACGGGGCAGCTGTTCCCATACTCCTTTTTGCAACACATTCTCATCCAGCGGGACGGTATATCCGGCAAACAACGGCTGTGGTGCGGTGGTGTTTTTCCTGATAAGATTCTTTTTCAATGGAGTTGCATGGATAGTTACAGCGGGAGGTGTGTTTTTCAGCCCAAACTGCAAAGCGGCAGGCTTACCCTGGATTTGCAATTGCGCCATCGTAAAAAACGGGTAAAAACAAATTAAAAGAATAAAAAAAAGTTTTTTCATAAGCCTTTTCAACTGTGAGGGGTAACCAAAATATGCAGCTGCCGGGTTCCCCGAAAGAAATAGAATCTGACAAAATTAAAAATTATATCCATGTATTTGAAAAACAATCAGGTCAACTAACATCTTATGGTGTTATACGTTTTTTAGTGGTTTTTTGGATACCTATTTGTATTTTCACCTTATTATAATTGGTAAAATTTTATATTTTTGAACATGCAGGAATCGGATCGGTATAAAACCATAAAAGGCAGTTCGGAGGGGTATTACAAGGAGAAGGGGAGTAAGTTTATTGCCCGTGCTTTTCATGTGGAGTACGAGGGGGAGGCGAAGGAACATTTTTTACAGATGAAAAAGGAGTATCACGATGCCCGGCATCATTGCTATGCCTTTCGCATTCAGCCGGAAAATGAATTTTTCAGGAGTAGTGATGATGGCGAGCCTTCGGGGACGGCGGGCAAGCCAATTTTGAATCAGATTCTTTCGGCGGAACTTTTTGATATACTTGTAGTGGTTATTCGTTATTTTGGAGGAGTGAAACTTGGCGTTGCCGGACTGATTCGTGCTTATAAGACAGCTACGCGGGAGGCCATTGAGCAGGCAGAAATAGTGATCCCTGTCATTTCACGCAATATGACACTTTTTTTCGATTATTCACTAATGAATCGGGTGATGCGATTGGTAAAGGATGAAAAGTTGCCTGTTTTAAAGCAGGATTTTGCTCTTCGATGCGAACTGGTTGTTGCAGTGGAAAGAAACAAGGAGAAGACTGTTGCTGAAAAATTTAAAAGAATATACGGATTAACGGTGAAGTAGTGGAAAGACAGCGGGTTCTGTTTTGCAGACCAACTTGCACCATTTACAACAAAAAAAGATAAAAGTCAATGGGTTTTTCCCTTTTTTTTGCACCGGATATGTTATTTCTTTGTTAAGAAATTATGAAAGGTGTCCGGTTTGTATTTTAGCATGATTTTTAGAGGATTATAATATAGTTGTTAATAAAAGGATTAATTGTTGATAAAAACTTTACCAACGAATGAAAAAAAAACATAATGAGGTTTGGGAAAAATGTCTCGCCGTAATAAAAGACAATATTCCCTACCAAAGTTTCAAAACATGGTTTGAACCTATAGTTCCGTTAAAAGTTGAAAATAATATTTTAATTGTTCAGGTCCCCAGTCAGTTTTTTTATGAGTGGCTTGAAGACCATTATATTAACTTGTTGAGGAAAACTATTAAGCGCGAAATGGGGCCTTCCGGCCGGCTTGAGTATAGTATCATTATGGATAATTCGCAATTTGGCAGAAAGAAACCGGTAACGGTTAATTACCCGGCAACCAAGCGTAGAGATGTGACAAACAAACCGGTAAACATGCCTATTGATTTGAATAAAGGCCGCTCACGCGAGATCCCTAATCCGTTTATTATTCCGGGGCTTAAAAAACTTAATATTGAATCGCAGTTGGTTGAATCTTATTCCTTTGATAATTTTGTGGAAGGAGATTGCAACCGTCTGGCACGTTCGGCCGGTTGGGCTGTGGCCGAGAATCCGGGGAAAACAGCTTTTAATCCACTCCTGGTTTACAGTCCGGTAGGCTTGGGAAAAACGCACCTTGTTCATGCTATAGGCCTGCAGGTAAAAGACAATTTTCCGGATAAAATCGTTCTCTATTTACAAACGGAACAATTTATTAACCAGTTTATCGACTCGGTTAGAAACAATAACCAAAACGACTTTGTGCATTTTTACCAGATGATTGATGTCCTGATTCTGGACGATATCCAATTCCTTGCAGGAAAAGAAAAAACCCAGGATATTTTCTTCCATGTTTTCAACCATTTACACCAAAATCATAAGCAGATTATTCTCACATCAGATAAACCGCCTGTTGAATTAAAAGGTATGGAACCGCGCCTGTTGTCACGTTTTAAATGGGGACTGGCAGCCGACCTGCAGGTTCCCGACCTGGAAACCCGGATTGCTATCCTGCAAAAACGACTCTATACTGACGGTATTAAAATGCCATACGAGGTGATTGAATATCTCGCATACAGCATCACCACAAATATTCGTGAAATGGAGGGATCACTGATTTCTATCCTTGCTCAGGCTTCGTTAAACAAAAAGACAATTACGCTGGATCTGGCCAAGCAGATGATTGATAAGTTTGTGAAAAATACCACAAGGGAGATTTCTATTGATTACATTCAAAAAGTTGTATGCGATTATTTTAATATTTCACTGGATTTGATAAACTCGAAAACCAGGAAAAGAGAAATTGTACAGGCACGGCAGCTGGCCATGTTTTTTTCAAAAAAGCATACAAAAAATTCTTTGGCTACCATTGGTTTGCAGTGTGGTAATAAAGACCACGCCACTGTTTTGCATGCCTGTCGTACTGTGAATAATCTTATTGAAACCGACCGCCGGTTCCGCATCTATGTGGATGAAATTGATAAAAAGCTGAAACTGTAAGCGGTTGTTACTAAAAATATTTCACGCATAGGGAAACTTTGTCGTTTTTTTCACAAATCCTGTATCAGTATTGCTTTACGTCAGAAATTTTTTGTAACTTGGGGGCAAAATATTAACCAAAACTTAAGCATATGAACGTGTTATTTGTAGATTTGGGAAATGTGTACCGTTCCCCGTTGGCTGAAGCCATTTTGAAAAAGAAATTCAAGGAAAATAACATAACAGGGGAGGTGGATTCTGCAGGATTCGAATCGTTCAATATCAATGAGCCTCCTGATGAAAGAGTAGTGAATACAGCACTTAAGTACGGTTATGTTATGGATGGTGTGGCAAGAATATTCAAGAAGGAAGACTTTAAACATTTTGACAAAATTTATGTCATGGATACCAAAAACTACCGTGATGTTATGTCTCTTGCCAGGTCGGACGAACAGAAAGCCAGAGTAGATTATCTGATGAATGTTCTGGAAATCGGAAATAATATAACTGTCCCCGATCCTTATCAAACCGGTATGCATGATTGTGAGGTTATTTTCGGGTTGTTGGATAAAGCTACGGATAAAATTGTGGAATTGGCAAAATCTGCCGGTAACGGTTAAAAGAAATATGGTATATCCTACCCGAGGTCAGATAGAAGCTGCAGCACACCGAATAGCTTTTGGCATTCATCGGACACCGGTTTTACAATCTGCTTTTTTCGACAACAGGTTTGAATCCGAATTCTTTTTTAAGTGTGAGAATTTTCAAAAGGCGGGTGCTTTCAAATCGAGAGGCGCTGTAAATGCAGTGTTTTCCCTTACCGGGCCGGGAGCGTCAAAGGGCGTGGCTACCCACTCCTCGGGCAATCATGCCCAGGCATTGGCCCGGGCAGCTGCTTTGCGCAAAATCCCCGCCTACATTGTGATGCCCGAAAATGCACCGTGTGTGAAAATTGATGCCGTGAAAGGCTATGGCGGGGTAATTACCTTCTGCAAACCTACCCTCGAAGCAAGAGCGTCCACATTGAAACAGGTAATTGCGGAAACTTATGCCGTGGAAATTCATCCGTATGATAATCTGAAAGTGATTGAAGGTCAGGCAACGGTCGCTATGGAGTTGTTAGAAAAGCAACCTGCTTTGGATATTATTCTGTGCCCTGTGGGCGGCGGCGGATTACTCAGCGGAACAGCACTGTCTGCGCATTATTTTTCACCTGCAACCCGTGTAACAGCCTGTGAGCCTGCCGGTGCCGATGATGCTTTCCGCTCTTTTAAATCCGGAAAATTTGTTCCCTGTGTTCAGCCAAAAACTATTGCCGATGGCTTGCTCACTTCCCTCGGAAAACTGACATTTCCCATCATTCGTGAGTTTGTCGATGATATTGTAACCGTGGAAGAAAGGAGTATTGTAGAAGCCATGCGCCTGATTTTTGAGCGCATGAAGATTGTGGTGGAACCTTCTTCCGCTGTCCCGCTGGCGGCAGTTCTGGAAGGGAAAATTGATGTGAAAGGAAAAAGAACAGGGATTATCCTTTCGGGTGGCAATGTGGATTTGAATCATCTGCCCTGGCAATAAACTTTCAGCAATGACAAAATCAAAAAAAGGAACACTCTATCTTTTTCCTGTAACTTTGGGAAATAACGAAAGCATTGCGCAGGTTATTCCTGTATATAACCACGAAATTTTACATCGTATCAGGGTGTTTATTGTAGAAAACACCCGCGTTGCCCGGCGGTTTATTAAAAAAACCGGCCATCCGCTTCCCATTGATGAGATGCAGTTTTTTGAACTGAACAAACATACTGCTGTGGAAGCAGTAGATTCCTTTTTATATCCGGCTGAAAACGGTGAAGACATTGGTGTTTTGTCTGATGCGGGAACTCCGGCAGTAGCCGACCCCGGCGCGGTGGTTGTAAATCTTGCACACCGGAAAAACATCCGTGTTGTCCCGCTTGTAGGTCCCAACTCAATTATTCTGGCACTTATGGCTTCCGGTTTCAACGGACAGCAGTTTTGTTTTCACGGTTATCTGCCTATTGAGCAAAATCAACGTGTAAAAAAGATTCGCGAACTGGAGCAGGACGCCTGGCGCAAAGATGTCAGCCAGCTGTTTATCGAAACGCCTTTCAGAAATAACCAAATGCTCAGGAGCCTGATAAAAACCTGTAAACCGCAAACCCTGCTGTGTGTGGCCGGCGATCTGACTCTGCCAACCGAAAAAATTATTACCCGCAACATAGCCGGCTGGAAAAAAGAAACAGCAGACCTTAACAAAAAACCTGCTGTTTTCATACTGTACAAGTGATTTCTACTGATGATGACCACCGGCTCCGTGAACGTGGCCGTGCAACAGTTCCTCTTCCGATGCATCGCGAACATTCAGAATAGAACCGCTAAAATAGAGACTCTTGCCTGCCAAAGGATGGTTAAAATCCATGATGACACTGCCCTCTTCAACAGCGAGAACTTTTCCGTCAATAGGATTTCCATTGTTGTCCTGCATGGTAATCATTTTTCCAATGGCAGCCATCTCGGTATCCACCACGCCATCAACCTCAAAAATTTCCTTTTCAAGTTTTAGTATGGCTTCATCCGAAGGATTTCCATAACCTTCCTCTGCAGCAAGTGCAAAGCCAAAAGTGTCTCCTTCTTCCAATCCGGTAAGGTTATCTTCAAAAGCCGGAAGTAAAGCGCCTACTCCAAACATTTGGATGAAAGGTTTGCTTTCATCGACTTTTTGGATTACTTCTCCCTGCTCGTCATTGAGGTGTAAGGTATAGGCCATGGTAACCGCCTTATTTTTTCCTGCTTTCATAGATAATGTGTTATATAAAGAATTAATTATGGGCGGCGAAGGTAGGTAATATTGTCTGTGCAGATTGTTTTTTCACTATTATTGTAGCAATTTTTCACTTTTTACGTCAAAAGCTTATAAAGAAATTATTTTGCAAAAAGAAATACTTGAAATTCGG
>BTTE01000006.1:0-65847 GCA_036244975.1 bacterium
TACAAGTCGGTGAGCCAGCACGTATTATGACAGGCGTTTATGGCCTGTATTCTGCTAAAACATAAAAAACGTTAATTGTATTTAAGTATTTGCTTAAATAATGAACTATATCTATATTTGCAACGGCAAAAGAAACTACTTTTTTAATCAAAGGTTGAAAACTTATGAAACAGTTTTTTAAATACGTGGCACAAAAAAATTCGCTGAAGAAGTCGGTTAAAATAGCACTCCTCGTGGGTACAATCCTGGCTTTGATAAATCATGCCGGAGCAATTTTTAACTGGAATTTTAATACGACGATGATTTTTCAAATAGTTTTGGATTATTTTGTTCCCTTTGGCGTTGCCTCTTACAGTGCGGCAATGGAGTTAGTTTATGCAAATCGTGTTGAAAAACGAGAAAAAAAGGATACTTGAGACCCGGATGAAAATATTATGAAGATCCCTCACCTTCTGATATCATGCCGGTTGACGACCTTAATATACCCCGGTTTGTAACGTTCTCCGGTGATATTAAGTTATATTGTATATTTACAAATCCGTAGACATATTAAAAAAGCATGAAAGCATCAGACTTATTTATCAAAGCATTAGAAAACGAAGGCGTAGAGTATATTTTCGGAATCCCGGGAGAGGAAAATCTTGATTTGCTGGATTCTATGAGAGAGTCTAAAATAAGATTGGTACTCACCCGTCATGAACAGGGAGCCGGTTTCATGGCTGCAACTTATGGCCGCCTGACAGGTAAACCGGGTGTTTGCTTGTCAACACTCGGACCGGGGGCTACCAACCTTACCACACCTGCTGCTTTTGCTCAATTAGGAGCCATGCCCATGTTGATGATTACCGGCCAAAAACCTATTAAAAAATCCAAACAAGGCCGTTTTCAGATTGTAGATATTGTTGAGCTGTTTCGTCCCATAACCAAATATACCCGCCAGATAGTGAATGGAAATAATATTCCGTCAATGGTTCGGGAAGCTTTTCGTTTGGCCATGCAGGAAAGGCCGGGGGCAGTGCACTTAGAATTACCTGAAGACATTGCTTCTGAAGATTGTCAGGAAAGAATTTTTGATGTGGTGGGCTTTAGACGGCCTGATGCGGATGAGAAAGCAATTCAAAAAGCCGTAGAAATGATAGAATCCGCAAAAATGCCTTTATTATTGATTGGCGCGGGAGCTAACAGAAAAAGGACAAGCAGAGCATTAACCGAATTTATAGAGCAAACAGGTATCCCGTTTTTTAATACACAAATGGGAAAAGGAGTTGTGGATGAGCGTCACCCGAAATTTTTAGGTACTGCGGCTTTGTCTAAAGATGATTTTATTCACTGTGCGATTAACAGGGCGGATTTAATTATAAATGTCGGACATGATGTGATTGAAAAGCCTCCGTTTTTTATGAAGGAAGGGGGAACCAAAGTAATTCACATTAATTTTTTCCCGGCTCAGATAGATGAAGTGTATTTTCCCCAGCTAAATGTAATCGGAGATATTGCTTCCTCCATCATTCACCTTACAAAATGTATTAACAATAAGAGTAACTGGGATTTATCTTATTATCAAAGAATAAAAGAAGATGTTGAAAATCATTTGTCAAAATATTCGCAAGACAAGCGTTTCCCGGTTTTACCACAACGGTTAGTGCATATTGTCAGGGAAGAATTACCGGATGATGGTATTGTAACTTTAGACAATGGCGTGTATAAAATCTGGTTTGCCCGAAACTACAAATGTTATCAACCCAATACACTGTTATTAGACAATGCCCTTGCAACCATGGGAGCCGGACTGGCTTCGGCTATGTGTGCGAAATTAATTTATCCCGATAAAAAAGTAATTGCCGTATGTGGCGATGGTGGATTTATGATGAATTCACAGGAATTGGAAACAGCCGTTCGTTTAGGGTTGAACCTCGTGGTGATTATTTTAAACGACAGCGCTTACGGAATGATAAAATGGAAACAGGAAGGAATGGGGTATGAGAACTTCGGGCTGGATTTTAAAAACCCGGACTTTGTAAAATATGCAGAAAGTTATGGAGCTTGCGGGCACAGGCCCGCAAGTGATAAAAGCTTTGTTGAAGTTTTATCGGAATGTTTAAATATAGATGGTGTTCATGTTATCGATCTATCAGTTGATTATACATTAAATCATTCAATCCTGAATGTGCTGTTAAAAGAGAGAACGTGTAAACTTTAAAGGTCAATATAAACATTTGAACAAAAAATAAAAAACTATGTTACAAGTAAAATCACCGTACGACCAAAGCTTAATAAAAGAGATACCAATAGTTGGGAAAGCTGAAGCAGAGAAAGCGCTCACAACTGCTTACAATTTATTTCAGGACCAGTCAAAATGGATTCCTGCTCACGAACGCATTGCCATTTTAGAACGGGCTGCAGAAATAATGACGGCCCGCATTGAGAAGTTAACCAAAACCGCAGCCCGGGAAGGCGGGAAACCTCTTGTGGATTCTAAAGTTGAGGTTTTACGGGCCATCAATGGAGTAAAAATAGCCGCAGGGAATATTTCTCAGATAAAAGGAGAACAAATTCCTATGGGCCTGACAAAAGCATCTGAAAACAGGTTGGCTTTTACAACGAGGGAGCCCATTGGTGTGGTTGCTGCTGTAAGTGCATTTAATCATCCGTTAAATTTAATTGTACACCAGGCTGTTACCGCTATTGCATCAGGTTGCCCTGTAATTGTGAAACCGGCATCGTCCACACCCTTGTCTTGTTTTGCCCTGGTTGAAATTCTAAAAGAAGCCGGGTTGCCAGAGGGGTGGTGCCAGATAATAATTTGCGATAATAAAACAGCTGAATATTTGGTTACTGACAAAAGGGTTAATTATCTCTCCTTCATAGGTTCGGCAAAGGTGGGATGGTATTTAAAATCCAAATTGGCCCCCGGAACCCGGTGCGCACTGGAACATGGCGGCGCTGCTCCTGTCATTGTAGAGAAAGATGCGGAATTGAATGAAATGTTACCGGCTCTTTTAAAAGGAGGATTTTATCATGCGGGACAAGTTTGTGTTTCCGTGCAACGGGTTTTTGTACATGAAAATATTTGTGATGATGTTGCCAGCCGGTTGGCAGAAATGGCAAAAAAATTAGTTGTCGGGAACCCTCTCGATGAAAAAACGGAAGTTGGCCCGCTCATCTCACCACGAGAAGTTGACCGGATAGAAGAATGGGTAAATGAAGCCGTTGACGGAGGGGCAAAACTGTTGTGCGGAGGAAAACGAATTTCTGACAGCTGTTATGAACCTACAGTATTGTTAGACCCGCCTTTAGATGCTAATGTGTCAACATTGGAAATATTTGGCCCGGTTGTTTGCGTTTATTCCTATTCGGACAGGGATAATGCAATTGAAATTGCCAATAGTCTGGCTGTTCATTTTCAGGCTTCTGTTTTTACCAAAAATATTGATGTGGCGTTAGATTGTGTAAAAAAGCTGAATGCCACTGCCGTTATGGTAAATGATCATACCGCCTTTCGCGTGGACTGGATGCCTTTTGGAGGAAGAGATGCCTCAGGAATCGGAATGGGCGGTATTCAATACTCCATGCACGAAATGACCCGGGAAAAATTAATGGTGATAAAAAGTAATGTTCTATAATCTTTAAATCAATGAAACAAAGAGAAATATTTATTCTAGTATCCATAGTGCTATTAGCTGTCATCGCAGGAATTTACACTTTTTGGGAGCCCGTTATTTGGAGTTTGATTCTTATCGGGCCAATCATCATATTGGGTTATACCGATATTTTTCAGAAAAAGCATGCCATAAAAAGAAACTTTCCTGTTTTCGGAAATCTTAGGTTTTTATTGGAAAAGGCACGTCCGGAAATTATGCAGTATTTTGTGGAAACAAATACCGAGGGAAGGCCGGTAAACAGAATTTTCCGTAACTTAATTTACCAGCGTGCTAAAAAAGTAATTGACACGGCACCCTTTGGGACACAAATGGATGTTTATCGTGCCGGATATGAATGGATGGATCATTCTATTTATGCTAAAAACTATGCTGATATTGAAAACGAGCCAAGAATTTTAGTTGGTGGTGCAGATTGTAAAAAACCTTATTCTGCCAGTATTTTAAATATTTCGGCTATGAGTTTCGGTGCATTAAGTCAGAATGCAATTTTAGCATTGAATACAGGAGCTAAAATAGGCGGGTTTGCCCATAATACCGGAGAAGGAGGAATTAGTCCTTACCATAAGCAACCCGGCGGTGATTTAATATGGCAAGTCGGAACCGGTTACTTTGGTTGCAGAACGAAAGATGGAAATTTTTGTCCGGATACCTTTCAGGAAAATGCAAGTATTGATAACGTTAAGATGATAGAAATTAAAATTTCACAAGGGGCAAAACCCGGTCATGGCGGTATTTTACCCGCCAGTAAAAATACGCCTGAAATTGCAGAAATTCGTCATGTAAAAGCCCATACGGTAGTTCATTCTCCTCCGGGTCATACTGCTTTTAAAGATCAGGAAGGTTTAATGAATTTTGTAAAACAACTGAGAGATTTATCAGGTGGTAAGCCGGTTGGTTTTAAACTTTGTATCGGTAAAAAAGAAGAATTTATCGACATCTGTAAGGCAATGATTTCAACGGGAATAAAACCGGACTTTATCACCATTGACGGAGGAGAAGGAGGAACAGGAGCGGCTCCGATAGAGTTCTCCAACTCATTAGGTATGCCGCTAAGAGATGGATTATCTTTTGTTGTTGATACCTTACGGGGCTATGATTTAAAGAAAGATATTAAAGTAATTGCTTCAGGGAAAATATTTAATGGCTTTCATATAGCAAGAGTGATAGCTTTAGGCGCCGATATGGTTAATTGTGCAAGAGCGATGATGATGGCGGTGGGATGTATCCAGGCATTGCAATGTAATCTCAATACCTGCCCTGTTGGTGTTGCCACACAAGATAAAAGTTTAATGAGAGGATTAGTGGTTAGTGATAAAGCCCAAAAGGCGGCTAATTTTCATCATGAAACCGTAAAAAGTTTTATTGAATTAATGGCCGCATGTGGTGTCGGTAGTCCGAATGATTTGAAAAGACATCATATCAACAGAAGAGTGAGTATGAATAAAGTATTGAAATACAGCGAAATATATCCTGAAATTGAAACAGGTTCTTTGTTAGATTAGAGATTTAAACAAAAAGAATATTTCCTACTTGGGTTTGGTAATGCGGAATATCACGGATCAGCAGGCAAGCCGAAGGGAATGCAAATCAATGTTTAAACATTAACCTTCGGGAGCTATCAGCTTAAATCCCACACCATGTACATTTAACAATTCTACTTTGGGATCATCTTTCAAAAATTTCCTGAGCTTGGTGATGTAAACATCCATGGATCGTGCGTTGAAATAGCTGTCGTCGTGCCATATCTTATTCAAAGCAACTGACCGGTCCAGCACCTCATTCAGGTTATCACACAGAAGCTTGAGTAGCTCGGCCTCTTTGGAGGTAAGCTTATTTTCGGTCTTTCCGATTTTCAGTATTTGATGATCATAGTTAAAGACATATTTTCCAAATTTATACACAGGATTTACATGCTTACGATTTTCTTGCTCGGTACGCCGCAAGATAGCCTTAATACGCAGCAGCAGCTCCTCCATACTAAAAGGTTTGGTAAGGTAATCATCACCTCCCATCTCAAACCCCTGAATTTTATCTTCCTGCATCACTTTGGCTGTGAGAAACAATAATGGCACTTTCTTGTCTAGTTTCCGTATTTCTTTGGCGAGTGTAAAGCCATCCATTACAGGCATCATCACATCCAAAATAGCAAAATTAAAGTCTTCTTTTTTAAACGTATCCAGGGCGATCTTTCCATTCTCACATAGCGTGGCGACGAAACCTTTGGCTTCCAAATACGATTTTAAAATGCTTCCGAGATTTTTGTCATCTTCAGCAAGCAAAATGTTAATCTTTTTATCCATGGCTTATTTTATTTTCATTTGGTAAATATATATGGAAAACGGAACCCTTTTCCAGTTCCGAATCAACTGTTATCTTTCCTTTGTGTTGCTCCACGATGGTTTTCACGTAACTCAGTCCCAAACCAAAACCCTTAAAGTCGTGAAGATTACCGGTATGTACCCGATAAAGCTTATCAAAAATCTTGTTTTGGTTTGTTTTACTGATGCCAATGCCATTATCCTCAATATCGACCAAAACACCATCCTGCAGATTTCTGGCACTGATTTTTATAACAGGCTCATGGAGGTTGTATTTAATGGCATTGTCCAGTATATTTACAAAAACGTTGGTGATATGTACCCGGTCAGCAAATATTAAACTGTTTCCTGTTTTCAAATCCAATGTAATTTCTCCCCCTTTGCTTTCGGCATTAATTTTTTTGCTGTTTAATGCATTTTGCAGGATTTCTAATAAATCGAGAGTTTCTTTATGAAGTTTTAACCTGCCGCTTTCGATGGTAGCCGACCGCAAAATATGTTCGGCCATGGTTCTCAGCCGTTTGTTTTCTTCATCGATAACACTAATATAATTGTTGTAAATCTCATCTGATTTTTTCACATCTTTATCTTTCAAAGCCTCACAGACAAGGGAAATAGTGGAAATAGGTGTTTTGAACTCGTGGGTCATATTGTTGATAAGGTCGTTTTTCATTTCCGATAGTTTCTTCTGCCGGTTGATGATTACGATACTAAAGGAAAACGAGCCGATAATAATGAAAAACAGACCCAACGAAACAAACAACAGTTTGTAAAGTTTTTGTAATATGAACAGGTGTTCCTGTGGAAAATAGAGGAGTAATTTCAATGGAAGCTGAACATTACCATTCAGCAGAGACAAATTATAAACAAAACTTTTGTTGAGTAATTCCGTAGGATATTTCCCTGTTTTCTGTAGGATCATGGCATTGGCAATAGGTTTGTATATGCCAAATTCATATTTCGTTTTAATATTTTTCTCTAACAGCGAATTCCTAATGAGAGAATCAATAAGATTTTTATGTTGGGAAAAAAACTTTATGTCATCCGGTTGTTTAAATGTCGCAAAAAGCTGTTGATACCGGTTACTCAGCATCATTCTTTTTTCCAGCAACCGATTCAAATCGTGGGCACTGTTAAAGGTGAGGGACCTGGAAACAATATCGCGATTGATGGAATCGAAAAGGGCAAAAGTATTAACATTTTCGCGATAAAACTCTTTGGAATTCAAATAATATTGCTGATAACGCAGATTATCAATAACAAAAAGAACGCTCTGCATGGCCTGATCCACGTCACGATTAAAGGCTGCCTGCCGCACCTGTACCGCACTCCTTATCCAATAAACCTGAATTGTCAGCAATCCTATACTGGAAAGAGAAACCAAAATAATGATAATTGAGGTCAGTCTTTTATTCATAAGGCAAAATTAACCCTTCATTTGATTGAAACAGAAGCTTTAACAAATATTAACAAGTTTTTTTCATTTTTTTACTTGACTAAATGAAATATTGTTGTATATTTGCATCGAACAATAGCAAGGGTAAATTTTCATAATTATTTTGCTTTGTTTAAAGGGTTTTCATAATTGTTGGTTTTTGAGAGGTAACCGTCCTGGTTATCTCTCTTTTTTTATATTATCTTAGCCGTCTCTTTTTGTGCCATGATAAAACCGGAAACCATACAGAAAATTTTTGATGCAGCCCGCATTGATGAGGTAGTAGGCGACTTTGTAACCCTCAAAAAACGTGGTGTTAACTATGTTGGTCTTTGCCCTTTTCACAACGAAAAAACCCCTTCGTTTACCGTTTCGCCTGCCAAGGGTATTTTTAAATGTTTTGGTTGTGGAAAAGCAGGCAATCCGGTGAAATTTATCATGGAACACGAGCATTACTCCTATCCGGAAGCCCTGAAATTTCTCGCTAAGAAATATGGTATAGAAGTAGAAGAAACTGAACTTACCGGCGAAGAGAAGCAACAGATGGATGAGCGTGACGGGATGTTTGCGCTGAACACGTTTATTTCCGACTATTTCCTGAAACAACTTTTTGACGGCGAAGAGGGAAAGGCCATCGGCCTGAGTTACTTTAAAGAGCGCAATTTTCTGGAATCTACCATTCGCAATTTTCAGCTCGGTTACGCCCCCGACGAATGGGAAGCTTACTCAAAACATGCCATAGCCAACGGGTATAGCAAAGATGTTTTGGTGAAAACAGGACTTTCCATCGACAAAGGCAACCGGCTCATGGATCGTTTTCGCGGCCGGGTGATGTTTCCTATTCATAACCTTACGGGAAAAGTGATTGGCTTTGGCGGACGGATTCTCTCCTCGGAAAAATCCACAGCCAAATATGTCAACTCACCCGAGTCGGATATCTACAATAAAAGCAAAAGCCTTTACGGGATTTTCTTTGCCCGCAATGCCATTGTGAAACAGAACAACTGCTATCTTGTGGAAGGCTATACGGACGTAATTTCGCTCCATCAATCCGGAATTGAAAATGTGGTGGCCTCCTCGGGAACATCCCTGACGGTGGACCAGATTAAGCTCATAAAGCGTTTCACGCCCAACATTACCATTTTGTATGATGGCGATGCCGCCGGAATAAAAGCCTCATTTCGTGGAATCGATTTGATTCTGTATCAGGGAATGAACGTAAAGATTGTGCTTTTCCCGGAAGGAGAAGATCCGGATTCGTTTGCACGAAGTCATACCAGCTCGGAGGTGGAAGAATTTATCAAAAAAGAAGCCGCCGATTTTATCTCCTTTAAAACACGTCTTCTTTTGGACGAAACATTGGGAGACCCGACGGCTAAAGTATCACTTATCAAAGAGATTGTCCGCACCATTGCGCATATTCCCGATGCCATTAACCGTACGGTTTACATTCAGGAGTGCAGCACGCTCATGGAGATTCCGGAACAGACGCTGATGAATGAACTGAACAAACTGCTCAGAGAAAAATACAGAAAAAGTCTGCGACAACAGCCCGGTCTGCCGGAAACTCCTGAAGCCGAAACCAAACAAAGAATTTCGGAACAATTAGAAATAGACCCTTTCGATATCAGCGAACACGAAAGGCAACTGATACGGCTTATCCTGCTTTATGGCGCTGAGAAAGTAAAAATCCGCGAAACTATTACGGACGAGCTGGGAGAAGATGTGGAAGAAGAACGTGAGCAGTCGGTGGCTCAGTATATTATTGAGAATCTGCAGGGTGATGGCATCAGGTTTGAAAATGAAATTTACAATCAAATTGTGGATGCCGTGCAGGCTGCCACAGAAAACGGTAACGTTCCCGATGAACATTACTTCGTAAATCATCCGGATGAGAAACTGGCTTCGGAGGTTATTAGCATTATTGCAACGCCATACGAGCTAAGCGAAAACTGGAAAAAGAACAAAATTTATGTGAAACAGGAGGAAGATGACCTTCTCAAAACGGTAATCACCACCCTGAACCCGCTTCGCACCAAACTCATTAGCAGATTCTTAAAAGATATTACAACAAAAATAAAAATCACCACAGATGAAGCGGAAATTTTTCTCCTGCAGCAACAATACTTCGAATTAAAAAAGGTATCCGACGAAATAAACCACGAGCTAAAACGACCTTTTGACTACTGATTTACGTAATTAATAAATAGTTACAAACCATATTATTTGCACAAATACTGCGAAACATTATGTTGTGATTTTAGACAGCAAATTTAAAAAAATGACAAAACCAAAAAAATTATTGGAACAGGTAAATGATGGCTAAATAATATTTTGAAATAAAACAAAAAAACCGGCTCAACAATGAACCGGTTTTTTGCGCCTCCACCAGGACTTGAACCTAGGACCCTCTGATTAACAGTCAGATGCTCTAACCAACTGAGCTATGGAGGCGTGTTTTTCTCTTAAATGAGGGCGCAAAGATAGAGAATAATTTTTATTTGCAAATAGTTTTAAATTTTTTTTGCAAAGCGTAAATATCAGGAAGACACTCTGCCGGACAGAACAACTTCTACATAACCCACATCGCCGGGACGGGTAACTTTAATATTGTCCGCATCTCCTTCCACGAGATGCAGCGGCTGCCCAATGCTTTCCACTACTGCGGCATCATCCGTAAACGTATCATGGTAAGCCTGCAGGTACGCTTTTTTGAGAATTTCAGAACGAAAAACCTGTGGGGTTTGAACCAGCATGTATTTATTGCGCTCCACCGATTGACTCAGTCCGCTCTCCACCAGGCGTATGGAGTCGGTGAGCGGAGCCACCGGAATGGCGGCGCCATGTATCCGTGCAACTTTTAAGCAAGACATCAGCGTTTCGCTGCTCACCAAAGGGCGTACGGCATCGTGAACAAATACCAGGCTTTTGTCATTCACACGTAAAAGCGCATTTTTAACGGAATGATAGCGGGTGGGGCCTCCTTCCACAATTTCGTGGGGAACCGTAAAGTCGTAGTTAACACACAAATGTTTCCATCGTCCGATTTCCATTTCGGGAAGTACCAAAAGAAAAGTTGCCCGGCCAAAAAAGGCAGAAAAGGCATCAAAAGTATGCATCACCAACGGCCTGCCATTCACCAAATGAAATTGTTTTGGTGTTTCGGCACCCATTCGCAGCCCTTTTCCTCCGGCCACGAGAATGATATAAATCTTTGTGTTCATATTGCTTTGCGAAAATAGGAATTATAGAGGAACTACGGAACAAAAAAGCCCGGCTGTGAAAACAGTCGGGCTTCACCAAAAATTCATTTATAAACTTAAATTATCAGCATGGCATCACCATAGGTGAAAAACTGATATTTTTCTTTAATTGCCTGCCGGTAAACTTCAAAAGCATAATCGTAACCCAGATATGCCGAAACCATCATAAACATGGGGGAATAAGGTAAATGGAAATTGGTAACCATGGCATTTGCCGTTTTAAACTCATAAGGCGGGAAAATAAATTTATTGGTCCAGCCGTTGTAAGGTTTAATTCTTCCGGTGATAGAAACAGCCGATTCCAATGCTTTCATGCTTGTGGTTCCAACAGCTACCAACTTACGTTTGTTTTCTATGGAACGGTTAATAATTCCGGCCGCCTCAGAGGTTACAATGAGTTCCTCCGAATCGACTTTGTGTTTGGTAAGATCTTCCACTTCGATGTTGCGGAAATTTCCCAAACCGGTATGCAGTGTAATTTCAGCAAAATTCACCCCGAGGATTTCCAACCGTTTCATCAACTCTCGTGAAAAATGAAGTCCTGCTGTGGGAGCGGCCACGGCCCCTTCATATTTTGCATAAATTGTCTGGAACCGTTCGTTATCTTCCGGCTCTACCGGACGTTCATGTATCTTAGGTAATGGTGTTTCACCAAGACGTTTCAGCGTTTCTTTAAACTCTTCGTAAGGGCCATCATACAGAAAACGCAAGGTGCGACCACGGGAAGTAGTATTGTCGATGACCTCTGCCACAAGGGTTTCTTCTTCACCGAAATATAATTTGTTTCCAATTCTTATTTTTCGTGCCGGGTCAACCATCACATCCCATAACCGGCTCTCTTTGTTAAGCTCACGGAGAAGAAAAACTTCAATTTTTGCCCCTGTTTTTTCCTTTTCGCCATGCAGACGAGCGGGAAAGACTTTGGTGTTGTTTATCACAAAAGTATCTCCATCGGAGAAATACTCCAGAATATCCCTGAAATTTCTGTGCACAATGGTTTGCTTCCTGCGGTCCACAACCATCATTCTTCCTGCTTCTCTTTCTTTTGGCGGATGGCTGGCAATTAACTCCTTAGGTAAAATAAATTTAAATTGTGATAATTTCATTGCGTACGGTTATTTATTAAGAAATCGTTAGAGCTTTTCTTTTACAAAAAGCGTGCAAAGGTATGGCTTTTTGAAGGCTTTGTCAAGTAATGCTTTTTGCGTCGCCAGGGGGTAGTCCAACCGTTTAGTTTTCTGCGTTTGCAGAGAGCCCCGTTTCACGCAAAACCTCTTCTTTAAAGGATTCCGGACTCCGGGCATCGGACAATGAATATTCTCCGATTTGGGTTCGTTTCAAAGCAGAGAGGTAGGCGCCGTTGTTCAGGCTTTCGCCAAAATCGCGTATTAGTGAGCGGATATAAGTCCCTTTGCTGCATTTGACATAAAATTCGGCATGGGGAGGATTATAATTCACTATATCGAATTGATAAATTGTTACCTTTCTTGATTTAAGCTTAACATCTTCCTTTTTTCTTGCCAGTTTATAGGCTCGTTCGCCATTAACTTTAATGGCAGAATAGAGTGGGGGGACCTGATCAATTTCTCCGAGAAGCAGGTGGCTTTTCTCCTTAAGCATATCAATATTGAGTGGAGTAATATCAAATTGCCGATCGGGTTCTGTCTCTTTATCGTAAGAGGGAGTAGTTGCCCCAAGGCACATTTGTCCGACATACACTTTGCTCATCCCCTGAAACCGGTCAATTTGTTTGGTCATTTTCCCCGTACAAATAATCAACAGCCCGGTAGCCATAGGATCAAGTGTTCCGGCGTGTCCGACCTTTAATTTCTTAATATTAGTAACTTTACAAATGAAGTAACGGAGAGAATTGACCACATCGAAAGAGGTCCATCCCAGCGGCTTGTCTATCAACAGTACTTCTCCTTCCCGGAAATTAAAAGCCATCAGGAAATACTTAAGTTAACGCCAAAATAGTACAGAATCAGAATTGTCAGGCCAACAATAATACGGTAGTAGCCAAACAGCTTAAAGCCATGGTTGGTAAGGAAACGGATAAAGGATTTTATGGCAAACATAGCCACCACAAAAGCGACCACGTTGCCGAACAAAAGAAGTCCGATATTATCGACATTTATGGCTTTGTAGTTTTCCAGCAGCTTATAACCCGAAGCAGCAAACATGGTGGGGACAGCAAGAAAAAATGAGAATTCAGCAGCGGTTTTCTTTGTAAGTTTTTGTGTCATGCCACCGATGATGGTCGCTGCCGAACGGGAGGTGCCCGGAATCATAGAAAGCACCTGATAAAACCCGATAACCAACGCTTTTTTATAAGTAACTTCCTGGTTCTTCGCGGGATTTTTAAACCATTTATCAACAAACACCAACACAACACCTCCCAGTATCAGCATGACCGCCACCACATAAACGCTTTGAAGTAACTCGTCGATATAATGAATGAGTGAAAGTCCGATAATAGCAGCCGGCAAAAAAGCCACAAACAATTTGTAATAAAAGGAGAACGATTGGAAAAACCGTTTCCAGTACAAGACTACCACCGAAAGAATGGCGCCAAACTGAATATTGATGATAAAAGCCTGAATGAAATCATTGCTTTTCATCCCGAGAATGCCTTCCATTAGAATCATGTGGCCGGTGGAAGATACTGGTAAAAACTCAGTAAGACCTTCTACGATAGAAAGGATAAGGGCTTGAAACCATGTCATGAAAAAGGATTTAGTATGTATTTTTAAAATTGATCACTATTTGGCAGAAAATTACATAAACCAAGCTACAAATGACAAACAATCACCAAATAACAATCTCAAAAAAGCTAAACTAACATTCTTAGACTTTGTGTTGGATTTGGAATTTAGAATTTGGGATTTTTTTGTCATTTGGTTTTCCCGGTTTAGGCTATTACGCTTTAGGACGTTTCATAATGGCATAAATTTCAACACCATAGCCTGCCAAAATCAGCAAAGGTGCCAGCGTAATACGGCGAAAATCAAAGATAGCAGGACTAAATTTATCAGTTGTATCCGAACCTCCCCCTATCATAATCAGGAAACCCAAAGTTAGTAACGCCAGGCCGATAAACATGTAAATGTAGTTCTCCCTTTGAAAAGCAAGTTGTAATCCCTTTTTCCCGCCCGTTTCTTTTACCTGTTTCTTTTGTACCATAACAGATTAATTTTTGCCAAAAATAATAGAAAAACACGGCAGGCAGACCGTTAATCTCAAATATTTAACTATTTTTTCATATTAAAGCCGAATAAATTCTCTCAAAATGCAATCGACGTAAAAATTATTTTCGTCATAATACGTTTTATATCAATTGTTTATAAATTATTTCAAGATGTTCTTCAAAAAACCCTGGTTTTTCATAATATTTTCTATTTTTGTCCAATCATTTAAACCGAATGGTTAAACCAAATGGATAAATCAAAAACAAAACACAATACCGAGCAGCTGATTCTTGAAGCGGCGCGAAAAGTTTTTATTAAAAAAGGCCTGGAAGGCGCCCGAATGCAAGAGATTGCCGATGAAGCGGGTATCAACAAAGCCTTGCTACATTACTATTTTCGTAGCAAGGAGAAACTGTTTAATCATATCTTCGAATCAGCTATAAACGGAATTTTCGACGGTATCAACAAAAGTATTTATGAAGAGGGTGATGTTTTTGTCTTTATTGAAACTTTCGTGAGCAACTACCTCTCTACCCTGCAGGCAAATCCATTTATCCCCAATTTTATTTTTAATGAAATAAACAGCCACCCCGAACGCGTCAACCAAATAACCGATAAGATAAAGCTCAATATCACCGGTTTTAAGCACATGATTGAAAACAATATTGCCCGAAAAAAAATCATTGCTGTCGCACCGGAACAACTGCTCATCGACATGCTGGGGATGTGTGTTTTCCCTTTCGTGGGTCGTCCGTTGATGGAAACAACATTTTTTAATGATAACCCGGCCGGCGTCGGGCAATTTTTCAACGAGCGAAAACAACACATCATATCTTTTTTAAAAGCTGCTTTAAATCCAAACAACAAAACTTCTGACGATGAATAAACCCATTTTTTATATCGGCTTGTTGCTGCTCTTTCCTGCATTTCTTTTTGCACAGAAAAGAGAGCAAATGTTTACCTTGCAGCAATGTCTTCAGGAGGCCGTAAAGCATTTCCCTGCACAAAAACAGTTTTTGCTGAACCGAACCAAACATATACTGCAAGAGAATAATATCAGAAAGAATTTTCTTCCGCAACTGAACCTTAACGGGCAGGCTTCGTATCAGTCGGATGTTACCAAAGTCCCTATCCCTCCGATTCCCAATTTTGAAATGCCGGTCATCAGCAAGAACTGGTATAAAATCAATTTTGACCTCGACCAGCTTATATGGGACGGCGGCGTAACAAAAAACAAACGGCAGTTGGAAACGGTAGATTATAAAATCTCCGACCAGCAGGTGAAAATCAAAACTTTCGAGCTGAAAAAGCAGGTAAATATTATATATTTCAACATTCTTTTCCTTCAGGCCAACTTAGATGCCCTGCATGTTTTGATAAAAGATTTGAATGCCCGGATAAAAGATGCCGAAACAGCTTTAAAAAATGGAATCCTGCTACCATCGGATGTGGATGTACTTAAAGTTAACAAGAAGCTGGCAGAGCAACAAATTATTGAAAAACAGGAAGACCAGAAAGGGCTTATCGCCTCTCTGAATCAGTTTACCCGGTTAAACATAACCTCGGCCAAAGAGCTTGCTACTCCCGAAATAACCCTGGCAGACTACACCTTTGTGAACAATCGTCCTGAATATCAGTTATTCAGCCTTCAAAAGAAAAAATTCAGTGCACTGGAAAAAATGACAGCAACCAAACGCATGCCGGTTTTTAAACTCTTCGGCCAGGCGGGTTACGGTCGTCCGGGATACGATTTGCTCAATGATAAATTTGATACCTACTATATGGTCGGAGTCAGACTTCACTGGAATATTTTCGACTGGAACCACGTGAAGCAGGAAAAGCAAATACTAACTATTCAATCGGATATTATCAATACCGAACAAGAGACTTTTAACCAGTCGTTACGTGCCGAACTGGAAAGAAGGAAGGCAGGTATCCAAAAATTTGTCAGGCTGATAAGCGCTGACAAAGAGATATTACAATTACAACAAAGTGTGGTTTCCGCGGCAAACAACAAACTCAAAAACGGAACCATCACCGCCACTTCTTATTTAATTGAACTGAACAAAGAAGTCAATGCACAGCTTACCATGCAGGCCCACAAACTGCAACTTCTGTTTGCAAAATATCAATACATAACAGCTATTGGAAATTTATAAAGAAAGCCATGAAAATTATAAAAAGAAATAACTTTATTTTATTGTTTGCCCTGGCAACCGCTTTTTTAACATCCTGTACCCATCAGCAGCCCCTTTCGGACGGGTATGGTAACTTTGATGCTCATGCGGAAGTTATTGTTTCTTCGCAAACTATGGGTGAACTGTTGCGGCTTAAGGTGGAAGAAGGCGATCATTTGAAAGCCGGACAGCTAATCGGACTGGTTGACACCACACAGCTCCATCTGAAAAAAGTGGTACTGTTGAACCAAAAGAAAGTAGTGGCCTCGCGTTTACAAAATATTAATGCGTCCATTGCCGTGCAACAACAGCAGCTGAGAATAAATGAAATTAACCTGCGACGTATTCAAAATCTTTTCAAAAATCAGGCCGCCACCCAAAAACAAGTGGATGACATCAACGGATTGGTGGATTTGACTAAAAAACAGATTGAGGCCACACGTACCCGAAAGGACAATGTATTTTTGGAAATACAAAGTGTTGATGCCCAAGTTGCCCAGGTTAACGAAAGTATTCAACAAAGCCTTATCAGGAATCCTGTGGAAGGTACTGTTTTGGTGAAGTATGCGGAAAAAGGAGAACTCGCTACCCCCGGCAAACCTTTATACAAGATTGCCAATCTGAAAACTTTGGAACTAAATGCTTTTGTAAGTGGAAGCCAGTTGAGTAAAATTAAACCCGGACAGCGCGTAAAAGTGTTTTACGACAAAAATAAAAAAGCTGATAATGAAGTAAACGGAACCATTTTATGGATTTCATCACAGGCAGAATTTACGCCGAAAACCATACAGACAAAACAGGAGCGGGTTGACCTGGTGTATGCCGTAAAAATTAAAGTTCCCAACAACAATGGCACCATTAAAATCGGCATGCCCGGCGAGTTTAGAATTATTTCACAGCAAAGTAAATAGCGCCATATGATGTTCTATTTTAAAAATTAATTACTTTTATGCAATGAATCAGGATGATTCGCAACAAATATTTATTCATTAAAATTAATTAGCGATGAAAATTTCAAGTATTGCAATTGTGCTACTGGGTTTTATGTTGAATCCTTTTACAAACGTGCAGGCACAGGACGTTAAAGCCAACGACATTGTGGGTGTCTGGCTTACTCAGGACAAGGACTCCCATGTGGAAATCTACAAAGAAGGCGATAAGTATTTTGGTAAAATCATCTGGTTGGAGACCCCTAACGACAGTATAACGGGAAAACCGAAATTGGACGACAAAAACCCTGACCCTGCCTTACAAAACAGACCTATTATGGGATTAAACTTATTGAGTAATTTTGTTTTTGATGGAGAAAATGAGTGGGAAAATGGGAAAATTTATGACCCCAAAAAAGGGAAAACCTACAGCTGCTATATGGAATTCACCGATAAACAAAAAGACCGTCTGAAAATCAGAGGTTATATTGGTATAAGCCTGTTGGGAAGAACGGTTTATTGGACCAGAGTCAAGAAATAGTCCGTTGATATATCTCCGGGCCAGACAACAGATGACCTGATCAGATTCTTTTACAAATAGCTTATTTATTCATTTCCTTAAAACAAAAAACAAGGAAAAAAGGGGGTGTTATGTCCGTATCCGTTAATATAAAAAATATAATCAAATCTTACGAAAATGCTGATGCGCTGAAAGATATAAGTCTTGAGATTGTGCCAAACGAACTGTTTGGCTTCATAGGTCCCGATGGCGCCGGCAAGACAACGCTGTTCCGTATTCTGACCAGTTTAATCCTGGCCGATAGCGGAACAGTGGCCATTGACCATTGGGATGTCGTGAAAGACTACAAAGAAATCAGGAGAATAACAGGCTATATGCCCGGTCGGTTTTCTTTGTATATGGATCTTACCGTGGAAGAAAATTTACAGTTTTATGCACAGTTATTCGGGACAAACATAAAGGAAAATTACGACCTCATAAAAGATGTTTACGAACAAATTGTCCCCTTTAAAAACCGGCGGGCCGGGGCATTGTCCGGAGGCATGAAACAAAAGCTCGCTTTGTCGTGTGCCCTGATTCACAAGCCACAACTACTCATACTGGATGAACCTACCACCGGCGTGGATGCCGTGTCGCGAAAAGAGTTCTGGGAACTGCTTAAAAAAATGCAGAAAAAAGAGATTACCATTTTGGTTTCTACTCCTTACATGGATGAAGCGGCACTGTGCGACCGGGTTGCCCTGATGCAATCCGGAAAGTTGATGGCAGTAGATACGCCGCAGCAAATTGTTAATGATTTTGCAGGAAACCTGCTTGCCGTGAAAACAGGCAATATTCATCCGTTGCTAAACGATTTGGCTGCTTTTGCAGAAGCCGGCCGGGTTTATCGTTTCGGCGATACCGTGCATTTGACGACACGAGACAATCCGGATAAAACCGGAGAAAAAATCTATGCTTTCCTGAAAAAGAAAGGATATGAAGAAATATCTGTGGAAAAGGTAACTCCGGTTATTGAAGACCGTTTTCTCGCTTTGATGAATAACATTACCGCCACATGAGTAATATGGAAAAAATAATAGAGGTGCAAAGCCTCGTGAAGAAGTTCGGCAGCTTTCAGGCCAACAAAAACCTCACTTTTGATGTTTGCCGCGGCGAGATATTCGGCTTCCTCGGAGCTAACGGAGCAGGAAAAACCACAACTATCAAGATTCTTTGCGGACTTTTAAAACCATCTTCGGGAAGTGTACAGGTAGCCGGAATAAATGTCAACAAGCACCCTGAAGCGGTAAAAAAACGTATCGGCTACATGAGCCAGTTTTTTTCCTTGTACCGCGATATGACAGTGAAAGAAAATTTCCGCTTTTATGGGGGCGTTTACGGTCTTGGTAAAAAGGAAATTCGCGACAGAACGCTGTTTTATCTCGACAAACTGAACATGCGCAGTTACGAAAACATGCTGCTGAAAAACATTCCGCTCGGCTGGAAACAGAAACTTGCCTTTTCGGTTGCCAGCCTGCACCGTCCGGATATCATTTTTCTCGACGAGCCTACCGGCGGCGTTGACCCGGTTACCCGCCGGCAGTTCTGGGAAATGATTTACGAAGCATCAGACAACGGAACCACGGTTTTTGTTACCACGCACTACATGGACGAAGCCGAATACTGCGAGCGGGTTTCCATTATGTCAGAAGGTGAAATAAAAGCGCTGGGACGTCCCCGCGATTTGAAAAATGATTATCAGGCAGACAATATGAACGATGTATTTCTGAAAATTGCCAGAAATGTGGAGTAAAAACAATTAAAAGAAAAGCAATGTGGGCATTTATTAAAAAGGAGCTTTTATATATTTTTCGCGACTACCGCACCATGCTTATCCTGTTTGGGATGCCGCTGGTGATGGTGTTGCTGTTTGGCTTTGCCATAACCAACGACATTAACAATGCTCATATTGCCATTCTCGACAAATCAAAAGATGTGGTTACGCGCGAGATCACCCAAAAACTATTGTCCTCTCATTATTTTATTCTCGACCGTTACCTGAAATCGGACAAAGAAATTGAGCCGGCTTTCCGCAAAGGAGAAATTAAGCAGGTGGTTGTTTTTGAAAAAGATTTCGCAAAAAGAATCAAAACCGAAGGGAAAGCGCATGTGCAACTGATACTGGATGCTTCCGACCCCAACACTGCCAATATTTTATATTCTTACACCAAAGGAATTATCGACACCTATATCTTTCGGAAACTAACACGTGAAGGGGGAATATCATTGCGTGTAAACATCCAAAGCACAATGCTTTACAACAAAGAGCTGAAGAGTGTGTATATGTTTGTGCCGGGTATCATCACAGTGATACTTATGCTGGTTTCCGCTATGATGACCTCGATTTCCATTACCCGTGAAAAGGAACTGGGGACGATGGAAGCGCTGCTGGTTTCGCCTGTGAAGCCGGGTATCATTATCATTGGCAAAGTAATCCCTTACGTGGTACTTTCTTTTATTAACCTGATTATCATTCTGTTGCTATCCCGGTTTGTTTTTGGTATGCCCATTAACGGAAGTATTGCGCTATTACTCGGCGAAAGTCTGTTGTTCCTGTTCATGTCCCTTTCGCTGGGCATTCTCATTTCGACGGTGAGCAAAACCCAGCAGCAGGCTATGATGCTCTCCATGTTTGCCCTTATGCTGCCGACAATTTTGCTGTCCGGTTTCATTTTTCCCATCGAGAATATGCCGGTGGTGTTGAAGCTCCTGAGCGATATCATGCCCGGGAAGTGGTTTATTATCATTATTAAAAACATCATGCTGAAAGGCATTGGCATTACCTATTTCTGGAAAGAAACACTCATTATTTTTACCATGACCCTGCTTTTTGTTGGCATGAGTATTAAACGGTTCAGTATCCGGTTGGAATAATCAGTAAAGTTACACACATTGAGAACGATACGATATATATTACAAAAAGAGTTTATCCAGATATTCCGGGATAAATCGATGTTGCCCATCATCATTCTTATTCCCATCCTGCAACTCGTGATTTTGTCCTATACGGCTACCTTTGAAATTAAAAATATCCGGTTAGTTGTGGTGGATCACGATCACTCCACGGAGTCACGACAATTGATTAATAAATTTTCGGGGTCTGAGTTCTACAAATATCTGGGGCAGGAGGATACCTACAAGCAAGCTGAAAATGCCATTGCCAAAGGCGATGCAGACCAGATTTTGGTTATTGCACCCGATTTTGAAAAAAAGCTGTTCACAGAAAAAAAGGGAGATGTTCAAATCACCACCGATGCCATCAACGGTAGCGCCGCCAGCCTGATGGCCGCTTATGCTGTATCTATCATCAACGATTTTAACGAGGGGATTATCATCCGGAAATTTCCGCTGCATTATAAGGGATTGCCTATCGACGTCTCTCCTTCGTTTTGGTACAATCCGGAGCTGAACTACATTACCTACATGGTTCCGGGCATTCTCGTGCTGCTCATCACTATAATTGCCCTGTTTTTGTCGTCTATGAATATTGTGAAAGAGAAAGAGCTTGGAACCATTGAGCAACTGAACGTTACACCGATAACCAAATTTGAGTTTATTGCCGGAAAGCTTATCCCGTTTTGGATTATTGCTATGGTTGACCTGCTGATTGGCCTGCTGATTGCCCGGTTTTGGTTTGGCATCATCATCGCAGGAAGTCCGTTACTGCTCATTTTTGTTGCTGCGGTTTATCTCGTGTTGGTTTTGTCGTTGGGATTGTTTGTTTCCACGCTCACGGAAACCATGCAGCAGGCCATGTTCATCTCCTGGTTTATTTTGGTTGTGTTTATTTTGATGAGCGGCTTGTTTACCCCCATTGAAAGTATGCCATTGTGGGCACAAAATCTGGATAAGCTTAATCCGTTGGCTTATTTTGTGAAAATCAACCGGATGATTATGCTGAAAGGGGCGGTTTTTTCCGATTTCCAAAAAGATTTTTTCATTCTAACCGGCTATGCCGCCGCCATGCTCACTTTCTCGGCATTGAAATACCGGAAGACAAGCTGACCAAAAAGTTAAAGGGGCGGCTTTATAGTGGATCCAGGATAGACCGTGCAGTATTTCAAAATATTATTTAGTTAAAAAAACAGGTTTTGTGATCTCTCCCGGAAAGGTTGTTAACTTTACGGCATACTTATAAAAAATGCTCTCATCACAGTTTATCATCGACAAGATTATCCACAAAAGACAGATATGGGCCATCTAAAAGAATCCAATAATGATAGATATTAAAATCCTAAATAAAATAATTGACTTTGGTGACAAATACCGGGAAAAATACCTATTCAAAAATACCGATAAAAATAAAGTTGAAAATGACTGGTGGGATGCATTACTATTCTTTTTTGATAGAGCATATTATCAAGGGAGGAGAGATGCTGTTTCAAAAAAAGTTCATGATGCGGCATTGAAAGTATTCCAAGAATTATCACCAAATAAAAATGTTGATTTAAAGAATTTTAAGCAGGACAATTGGCAGATTTTTGAAAATAAACTAAAGAAGGTAATCGGAAAAGGGAAAATTGGAAAATATGCTGACATTAGAATGACAATAGAAACATTTCAATTTATTGAAAAACTTGATGATCTACAAAGAAATATATCGAGATATTCCATTGAAAAAATTAGCAACGGTAATATTAAAGAACTATATTTCGAATTACAAAAAGAAATATTCTCGGTAGGACCTAAAATTTCCTCATTTTATTTGCGCGATTTAATCTCAATATTTTACCTTGATGACAAAATATCAGAACAAGACTTACAATTTATTCAGCCAATCGACACATGGGTAAGGCAAGTTTGTTACAGAATAGGATTGACTAATGACCTACATGAAAACGAGATGGCTATTAGAAATAAAATCGTGAAAATTTGTAATAAGAACAATTTATCGTCATTAAAATTCAACCAGGGAGCGTGGTTTTTAGGCTCGAATTCATTCGATATATTACTGAGAAACATTGAAAAAATTGAATAGTAAAGAGACAGCCGTTAACAGCAAGAGCCCCTGCCGTAAATTACGGTTATCAGGAAACGACCGGTATAATTAACATTCGGCCAATTTTACTACAAATTGCAGGCGCTTTTTCCGTTAAACGGTTTCCTGTAAACAATTCATTATTTCAGGCATAAAATTATCGTACGACAAATTTATCGTACGATAATTTGGTCGTACGATAAATTTGTCGTATATTTGTCCCGTTAATCTTAAAACGATGCAAAATGAAAAACAAAAAGATCATTCCTCTAACTCCTCATACAGGTGGCGTATTAGACCCAAATCAGGTAATCGGTAGGGAAAAAGTAATAGAGAAATACTGGAAGATTTTACAGAGACAAGGCCTTGTTTTGTACGCAGAAAGACGTTTTGGGAAAAGCGCTGTGCTAACAAAGATGAATACAGAAAACAGAGAAGGCTTTTTAACCATCTACGAGGGGGTTGAAGGGGCTACAGACGCAAATGAATTTGTAGTAAAACTATTTAATTCTGCTTTGAAAGCCAAACTAATTAAAGAAAGTAAGCTAAAAGAAATTGAAAATACTTTCCATGCAATTACCTCAAATGTCTCAAAAGTCGGGACAGTTGAATTCAGAGCAAAAGATAAAAAATGGGGAAAACAACTCAACTATTTTCTAACATTGTTAGTTGAGCAACACGAAGAAAAGTACATTGTGATTATGCTTGACGAATTCACTATTATGTTAAACAAAATGGAAGAATCCGAAGCCACAAATATATTAGGTTATTTACGAGATTTGGTACAGATTGATTTTGCAGAAAGACTCAGGTTTGTGTATTGTGGATCCATCGGCATTGATTTGGTTTTAGATAAACTCAAAAAAAGCGGGCATAATATAGGAGATCCCATCAACCACATAAGCAAACAAAGACTCCTTCCGTTTGGTGACGAAGAAGCTATGTTCTTTTGTGAGTGCCTAAACGAGGGTTGTAAACTTAAGTTACCAGAGGAAATTATGGAATATATCTGCACACTTTCGGATAAAATTCCTTATTTTATAGATGCAATATTTGACAAAATCAGGTATAAAACTAATATCGACGAATCTGCAATAGATACAGCTTTGAATGATATTTTAAATGATCCGGGCGACATGAACAATCTAAAGCATTTTTATGACAGGATAGATAATTTCTACCCCAATAACATTCTCACTAATCATATCTTAAATTACTTATCCAAAAAAGATAAATACATTTCTGAGGATGATATTGCAGAGCAAATAAATAAGATTAAGGCAACGGACAGAATACTTTTAAACGATGAGGTTGACAGACTTTGGAGAGACGGATACCTTAAAAGAGAAACAATAGCCGGCAAAAGGCATTTTAAATTCAATTATTCCATCATCAAAAAATGGTGGGCAATCAATAAGGCATATTAGTTTTTTTAAATATACATACAATGGCAAATCCCTTATTAACATTCAGCGCAAAGAGCGTAGCTGCCGAAATACTGGAGCAGACCCTCGTGGGGCGCAAAGAAATTTTAGACCGGCTGGAAAAAGAATTGATAGGTAAAGTGAAAAACAAATTCACTTACCAATGTTTGATCATTGCTCCGAGAGGGAGCGGAAAAACGCACATGATACAGGTGTTGTATGACCGTTTGAAAAAGAATAAAAGTATCTCAAACAAAATTATAATTGCTTACATGGTTGAAGATGAAACCGGTATTGCCAATTTCCTGGACTTTATGTTGCGGATATTAGAATCTTTTATACGGTATAACGAGGTAAATAAAAAGAACTTGAAAGAGGCAATTTTTGAAATTTCCAATATGGCAGGTCAACATCAGGAGGCTGCCATCAAAAACTTATTGTTAGACTATACAGGCGACAGGACGCTCATTGTTCTTATCGAAAACCTGAACATTGTTTTTGAAGGCATGAAGACAAACGGACAGGCTAAGCTGCGAGACTTTATGCACGAGCACAACAAGATTAGTCTTGTTGCCACCAGCCAAAACCTCTTCGCCGAGGTTCAAAAAAGCGATTATCCGTTTTACAATTTTTTTAAAACATATCATTTGGAAAAATTAGATTATCCACAGTCCTTAGAGTTTATGCAGGTTATGGCAGGTATAGATGCTGACGAAACCCTCATTAAAAAACTTCCGGAGCCTGAAACCCGGGGAAAAATAAGAGCCATCTATGAACTCACCGGAGGAAACCACCGGTTGCTGGTAAGTTTTTATTCTTTTTTGAAAGCAGAAATGAAATCCGACCTGTCCCTGGTGTTCGTAAAAACAATGAACGATCTTAAACCTTATTACGAACAGTTTATAAAGAAACTGCCTGTGCAGGAACAAAAAATAGTAAAACATCTCAGTTTAAAACACAAACCTCAAAAAGGAAAAGACATTGCCCGTTCCTGCTTTATCCCGCAAAACACCATTAGCAAGCAGCTTTCGGAATTGTATAAAAAAGGACATATAGATAAGCACAAAAAGGGGAAAGATGTGTATTATGAACTTAAAGAACCGCTTATGCGAATCTGCTTTGAGATAAACGAAAGCCCTGATGGTATAGCCAAACTGTTTGTGGATTTTTTGAGTGTGATATACACCGCCCGGGAACTAAAATCCAAATACCTGAAGTTCAGGTACACAGCGAGGTTTCAGCCCGAAGAAATGAAGGAAAAATACCGGAGAGAAGCCCTTATGATGAGCAAAGCAATGGAACCGGAAACGCTGGAAAAATTAAGTGCGTATCCCGATTGGGAAAAATGCAAAACAGAAAAAGAGATTAAAGCGTACATGAATACATTGGACAATAAAGATAACGATTTGAAATATCTTTTGGAAGCCAATAATTATTATAATCAAAAAAAATACAAAGAATCCATTGCCGCCTGTCAAAAAGCCATAGGCATCAATCCGGGAAACGACAGTGCTTATAATAAGATGGGAACTGCTTATGATGAATTAAAACGATACAAAGAATCCATTGCCGCCTACCAAAAAGCCATAGACATCAACCCGGGAAACGCCAGCGCTTATAATAATATGGGAATTGCTTATGATAAATTAAAAAAACACGAAAACGCCATTGCCGCCTACCAAAAAGCCATAGACATCAACCCGGGAAACGCCAGCGCTTATAATAATATGGGAATTGCTTATTACGAATTAAAACAATACAAAGAAGCCATTGCCGCCTGTCAAAAAGCCATAAACATCAATCCGAAAAACGATAGCGCTTATTATAATATGGGAATTGCTTATGATGAATTAAAACGATACAAAGAAGCCATTGCCGCCTGGCAAAAAGCCATAGACATCAACCCGGAAGACGCCAGCGCTTATTATAATATGGGAATTGCTTATGATGAATTAAAACGATACAAAGAAGCCATTGCCGCCTACCAAAAAGCCATAGACATCAACCCGGAAGACGCCAGCGCTTATTATAATATGGGAATTGCTTATGGTAAATTAAAACAATACAAAGATGCCATAGCCGCCTACCAAAAAGTCATAGACATCAACCCTGGAAACGCCAGCGCTTATTATAATATGGGATATGATTATGATGAATTAAAACAATACAAAGAAGCCATTGACGCCTGTCAAAAAGCCATAGACATCAACCCGGAGAACGCCAGCGCTTATTATAATATGGGAATTGCTTACCTGAAAATGAAAAATTTTGAAAAAGCTTTAGAGATATTTAACCGGGGTTTAGAGATAAACAAAAACGATGAGAACTTACATTTCGGTTTGCTGCATACACTCATCCTCACCAATGAATTCAAAGCCGGCAAAACCCAACTGTCCCGCGCACTCAAAATAGTAAAAGATACTGATATGTTGCAAGCACTGGTCACAGAAGATGTCTTATTTCCTCTGTTCAGATATGGTTCTCTGACGTATATGCAATCCTTTTTCCCTTCTTTGATAGAAATCTTTAAAAAAGAAAAAAGAGAAGAAACCTTATGGAAGGCTTTCCCCAAAGCCATTTTTGACCTGCTGGTACAGATAGAACAATATGACCGGGAACGCCTTGCCTGGATAGAGGAGCTGTTAAAAAAAACATTATCGGAAGAAAAGAAAATGAAAATCTCGTTGATGATGTTGGATGTAGGTATCCGTTACCTGAAAGAGAAAGATGAGCGGGCCATTTACGATTTAAGCAAAGAGGAACGAAAAGTATTTACAGAGTTTATAATAGAACTCCGAAGAAATAAAGAATCGCAATAGTAATATTGAAGATAAATGAATATTATAGAATACTGAAACAGAGGTGCTTCGGGAGATCCGGCACCTTATACACCAGAACGTTATCTTTAAGCGCGAATGATTAGGGTTACAACCGGCTGAGCAAAAAAGATATGTCGAATTTTAATTTTGCGAAGAATAATGTGTGTGTTTACTGAAAATCTTGCGGGGAATGAAAGTTTCTATGCATCAACAAGACAAATGGCCTGCCTTTACCCGGAATAATGAAAACCTGACGACTTTTCGGGGAAGCTGACATTTCACTCATTTGACATTTAACGCACATTCATTTTCTCATTTCCACCTTTGCCCAAAAGGCCATTTTCCCTTCGTTTGATTTGAAACCCCTGATTAAACCGGGGTCTTCTTTGCTCACTTCAATGGAGATGATGTCGCCCAACAGGCATTCGTGGAAATAATTGAAAGAGATAAAGGTAATATCATTGGTACCGAAAATCTCATAAATGGCATCTGAAAGCCAGGCGAAATATTTCCCCGCATTTACATGGCCGTTCATATCCATGTCGGTATAGCGAACTTTTACAGAAAAAAGTCCTTCAAATTCAAGTTTTGGGTCCAGTTTGAAAAACGGCCGATCCAGGCTGGTTTTTTCCGTAACGTATTCATGCAGGTTTGTGAGGCTGCTCATGCGCTGCGGGCGACGTGTTTTCAGGTTAATGACCGACCATTCGGAAGTGGCCGTACAAAGCATCTCTCCTTGTTCCCCAACCACTTCAAATTCACGAAAGGCAGTAATGGCTTCCACACGGCTGGGCCATGTAATCACACTGTATTTTTCTTTCCAGGAGGGCAGCCGGTTTATCTGCAGATTCATACGAAACAAAACCCACGACAAATTTTCTTTACTTGTATCGGTAAAACCAATACCAAGATGTTCGGCATGGTTTATGGCGGCCTGCAACAACATCCTGTCCATGGCGCTAATGCTCAAATGGTTATCAATAGTTGTGTCTTCCCAGGAAACCTCATTATTTTCCTGCCACAACCGTTTTTTCTCTTGTTCCATGATTTCTTTTACAATTCTCCCGAAAGCAGGTTAGCCTCGTCAATGAGTTTTTTGATTCGGTTATCCTCAATACCCATCTCTTTCAAAAGAGGTTCGTTTTCCCGTAAATCACGACAGAGGACAACCCCTTTGTCCAACAACTGTTGTTTTTCCGCTTTTTTCAACTGGCTGAGGCTGGTAACGGGATGATATCCCGAACGGTCAATCCAGTCTTTGAGGCTGTCGCCATTGGGATAGTCCCAGGACACAAGCTTTAATCCGGCACATTCGGCATAGCGGGTGGCATCGTCCGAAAAGCGGGTATTGGTAATAACCATTCCCTGGTATTGCATGCCGGCATCCGGCTCGGCATCTTTCCATGCCGCAGCCACATCCCAAAACCGCGAATGAATGTACAAGGCTACTTTTACATCACTGTTTAGCTTACTGTCGCTGTGATACTTACATTCAATCATAATTTGTTGCTGATTCTTTCTCGCCACCACATCCACTTCATGCTGTACACATTTTCCCCGGACAATAACGTCCACTTTGGATTGATAACCTTTTGATTCCATCAGCCGTCCTACAAATTTTTCAAAAGGATAACCCGATGGCCCCAAATCCATCATGGCTTTTTTCAGCCGGTAACGTCCGGCAGAATGGTGAGAACTTTTTTTCAATATCCGGTAGGCCGTTTGGTAAATTTTGCGGGTGCTGATACCCTGATAAAGATTCTTTTTCACCGCTGCCAGGGTTTTCTCCACCTCTAAAGTACCGGCACCGGAGTTTTTCAATGCTCTTCTCAGTTTATTCTCTTCAAAAGGAACCCGGTCGCCGTTTCCCTTGGTTACATAAACAGCTTCTTCTTTCATGCTACAAAAATTTGGGAATAAAATTACAAAATATCTGCCAAGCCCGTTTTTTAAAGAAGCAGGGAATTAATTATCTTCGGCAAACCACTCGGCATAACTCGTGGTTGTTTCGCGAAGAAACATCCGTTTCAGCATAACATTTTCAGGCAACCGTGCCTGAATTGTTTTCACAAAATCAAGCAGCATCAGCTCGCTGGTGGGGTTGTAATCTTTTAGAATAATCCTTTCAAAATTATTTTTCAGTTCGGCTATCAACCTTTCAGGCATTTTATTGTAGAGAACAAGAGAATGGTCATATTTATCCACAACTTCCTCTTTGACAATTTTCTTCAGATCACCAAAGTCCATGACCATACCGAGTTTGGGACTGTTTTCGTCGAAAACGAGGTTCCCGGCAACCGTTACTTTCAGTTCGTAAGTGTGTCCGTGAATATTTCTGCAAAGCCCGTCGTAACCTTTCAGTGCATGTGCCATTTCAAATTTGAAGGCTTTGGTTATCCGAATAAATCCCTGTTTATCCATTAGTCAAAGGTTGTTTTTAAAATTTTATACTATTTTGCCCCGGCCGTTTTCACCCGTAACCGTTAAGAAACAGAACAAGAGTGCCTAATTTATGTAAATGTCGTACCATAAAATCGTTATTCAAAGTTAAACAAAAAGAAAATAGAAAGAGACGACCATAAGCAAACCGCCACCCAGCATATACAAAAGCGAAATGACCGACAAGGCCTGTTTTTGATTTTTTATAAATACAAACAGCAAGGTGAGTGAAAGAGAAAAAACCGCAAGATAAATCAAATTATTCCCGAGGTTTGCTGACATATCAGGATAGTAAAACAGAATACCCGCAAGAAAAGTATTCACTGCCTGCGCAATGGCCGGCATGATATAGAAAGAAGCTTTTTCCGCAACATAAGTACGTTCTCCCTTGCGAACCTTAAAAGCTTCCATATTGAAACGGACGGCAATGAGGAAAAAGCCGATGAAAAGCACGTAAGTTTTTATTCGGGACAACAGGTGCATAAAATGGTTCCCCGTCCAAATCCCAAGCAAAAACAGTAGCATTTGTCCCAATACCAAAAACAAAATTCCGCTTATCAGCTGAAAAACAGGCGTTTTTTTGGCATCCATCCCCACCGCCACAGGCATCACCTGAAACGACAGAACAAACAATATGATGATAGAGACAACCAACATGGTAACTAATTTGCAGCAAAAATAACAAAAAACACAGCCTTTTGAATACAACCTTAAATCCGTCAGCCATCGGATGAAAAGGGAAAAAGTTAAGGGGCTCCGGAAAAGAGTCCGTAGTTGACGGAGGATGTAATTTTCTTTGTTAACTTTGTCCGACACACATTTAGAAATGAAAAATTCCTGATTATGAACTTAGAAACTTTTTATACGCTTTCCTACGGACTTTATATCATTAGCGCTCAAAGCGAGGGAAAGAAAAACGGATATGTTGCCAATACTGCCTTTCAGGTAACAGCAGAGCCTTCGCAACTCGCCATTAGCTGCAACAAAGATAATCTCAGCGCAAAAATCATTGCGACAAGCGGTTTTTTCAGCGTATCGGTGCTGGAACAGGATGCCTCTAGAGATATTCTCGGACGTTTTGGTTATAAAAGCGGAAAGGACTTCGATAAATTTGAAGATACGCAGTATTTTGAAGCGCTCCACGGCGTTCCGGTGGTAACGGAAGATTGTATTTCGTGGTTTGTCTGCAAGCTGACGAAAACTGTTGATGTCGGAACGCATTTGCTTTTTATTGGCGAAGTGCTGGATGGCGACTTTCTGAATAAAGAAAAAACACCATTGACTTATGATCACTACCGCAAAGCCCGCCACGGACGCGCTCCCAAAAATGCGCCGACCTATATCAAAGAGAAAGCTGTAAAACAGCAGGTTACCAAATCTGCATCAGCAAAAAAGGCCGGAAAATCAAATCAAAAATGGGTTTGCCAGGTTTGTGGTTATATTTATAATCCTGCCGAAGGAGACCCGGAAGCAGGTGTTGCTCCGGGAACATCTTTTGAAGAGCTGCCTGACGACTGGGTTTGTCCGGTTTGCGGTGCGGAAAAAGCAGACTTCGAGCCTTATAATAAGGGTTAAGAAACTTTAAACATTTACTTCAAAATGCCCACAACAATTTTTGAGGGATATTTTCGGGAGAACCAAACGCGCTGGGTGGCTTTTTTAAAGTCCTGCAGTTTGGCTTTGTAGATATCCGTGAAGGTCTGCGGATTGACGTCGAAAAACGGAAACCAGCTGCTTTGGATTTGAACCATAATACGGTGTCCTTTTTTAAACGTGTGTAGCACATCCTGCAGCGGAAGTTTTATCTCTGTGATTTTTTCCGGCACAAAAGGCTTCGGTTTTTCCGGATTGTTGCGGTATTTTCCCCGCAAAATATCACCGCGAACCAACATTTGATAGCCGCCCATTTTTACATGCGTGGGATTGGGTTTCGGGTCAGACGCACTGTCGGGATATACATCAATAAGTTTCACTACCCAGTCGGCATCCGTGCCGGTGGTAGAGACAAACAGGTCGGCCAGCATAGGCCCTGCCAGTGTAACATTTTTCTCCAGCGGATCGGTCTCAAAGACCAGTACATCCGGTCTTCTTGCGGCAAAACGCTGGTCTTCATTCATGTACGGGTGATAATAAAATGTCCGCGAATCCATAATGTGCGCTGTGTAAGGAACCGGCTTCCACGGATTGCTGACATATTCGTTGTAATTGGTTTTGCTCTTTTTGGGTTTTCCGAAAGTGAGCTTATGTCCGGCTTCTAACGAAAGCGCTTTTTTCCGGACATCTTTTGGCGGCCATTGGTCAAACGAACGCCAGCGGTTGACACCGGTATTAAACATTCTGGCTTCCGGCTCCGGGAAACTGCCTTCTCCTTTCAGATAATATTTAAAAAACGGAAGTTGAATATCCTTACGGAAATACTCGCCGGTTTTGGCGCCAAAGCTGATATCGCCCAGCCGGTTGCCTTCGCTACGGCCCCACCAACCATGTGGCCAGGGACCGATGATCAGCATATTTTTGGTCTGTGGACTTTTCTGCTCAATGCTTTTGTAGGTGTGCAACGTACCGTAGAAATCTTCACTGTCGTACCAGCCGCCTACCGTTAGCATAGCGGGTTTTATATTTTTAAAATACGGAAGCGTATTGCGTGCCTGCCAGTAAGCGTCATAATTGGGATTCTTTTTCACAGCTTCCCAAAATGCAATTTTGCCGTGATAATATTTTTTATCGATATTGGGTAACGGTTCCAGCGACATGAAGAAATTGTAAGCATCCGGCGACACGCGGGGCATGCGGGGCGGCCAGTGCGTGGTCAGGCTGTCGCGCTTTACACCGAAAACGGAAAAAAAGTTAATCGCCATTTGCAGCGAAAACGCACCGTAGTGATGCATATCGTCGTCCACAAACCAGTTGGAAATAGGCGCCTGTGGCGAAACGGCTTTCAGAGCCGGATGCGCATCAACAGAGGCCATAGCAGCATAAAATCCGGGATAGGAAATGCCGAACATACCGGCTTTCCCGTTGTTATGCTTAACATTTTTGATGAGCCAGTCCACGGTGTCCCATGCATCGCTGCTCTCATCCGTCTGCTTGTTGCTGGTTTTGTTCGGAATGTAAGGTCGCATATTTACAAATTTGCCTTCCGACATGAACCTGCCACGCACATCCTGGTAAACAAAAATGAATTTTTCTTTAGCCAAATCTACAGGGAGACGACGGAATTTGTCCGGACCGTAAGGGCCGCTGGAATAAGGTGTCCGCCAAATCAGAACAGGATAGTTCTGTGTGGTATCTTTGGGTGTGTAAACAACAGTGTAGAGTTTTATGCCATCGCGCATGGGGATGCGGTATTCAGCTTTGGTATAATGGTCTTTTACCGAAAAGGTCTCTTGTGCGGAAAGCGAAATAGGTGAAAAAAGCAGGACGAGAAAGAGAAGGGAAACCCCCGGTGTAAATTTTTTTATTATTTTCATTGGTATGTTTTTATATTTAATTTCTGTTGTAAGCAATTATTATTCAGGAAAATAAACAAGTTTTGCAATTTTCTCCAGTCCGGCGGCATCAACTTCATCAAAGTTATCCGGCGATTTACTGTCCACATCTAAGACGCCCATGATGCTGCCCGTTTTGTTGTAGAGTGGAACAACAATTTCTGACTTCGCTCTGGAATCGCAGGCGATATGGCCGGGAAAAGCTTCCACATCGGGAATAATCAGTGTTTTCTTTTGGCTGATGGCGGCGTGGCAAACGCCGGTTCCGGCCGGCAGGTTGATGCAGGCCAGGGCGCCCTGGTAAGGGCCCGCCTGAAGCTTGTCTTCCTGAAAAAGATAGAAACCGCACCAGAAAAAATATTCCATTTTGTGGTACAGCACCGCATTGATAGTAGCCATGTTTGACAAAGGATTGTTGCTGCTTTTTATGATTAAATCGCGTATTTGTTTATGCAACCGCTGGTAGCGTTTTTCTTTTTCCATTTTTTATCTGTCATTTGGTTTAGGACTTTCAAAAATAGAAAAAATCGGGAAGCCGGTCAATGTGAAGCAGAATCAAAATATTTCCTGTATTCTGCCGGAGAATTTATGTTCACAAGAATCTTTTCATCTTCCACAGGACAATTGATTTTCGGGTAAGCCTGTAAAAAATCTCTGAAATTTTTCCTGAAATTTTTGAATGCTTTAATATCCCGGACGATTTTTCCGGAAAGCAAAACAGGATGCCCGCCCTGCCCGTGGTAGTGCGGTACCACAAAAGCGCCCGGCTCAAAGGCCTCCGCCAGCTTTTGAAGCAACCCGGGATGAACAAATGGATTGTCGATATTCTGAACAAAAACAGCACGAAACCCGTCCAGCAATTTCAGTCCCAATTGCAACGAATAGAACCGCTCCCTTTGTGGAAAAGTATTTAAAACCACGGAGACATTATTTTCAGTAAGAAAGCCTGTTTGCTGCTTCAGCGCCTCATTGCCCTGCCGGTTTACCACAAGTACAATATTTTTACAGCCGGCGGTTAGATAGGTAGTAATGATTTTCTCCGTAAAAGTCTGCTTCTCATCGAATGGCAAAGAAAGTTTCGGGGCCCCCATACGCCCGGAAAAGCCGGCAGCAAGAATGGCAACGGCGGAATTTTGCAATATGGTTTTGTCTGCTTCCGGCATCCTGCAAAAGTAAGCGGTTCTTTTGTAGAGAGCCGGCTTTTTTTTTAAATTTGTCCATTAATTTTTTGAGAAAGGGACGGCAATGACGGACAGATTTGAGATTATTCCTTTGCGCAAACTACTGCAAATTATTCTAAACCAATTAGATAAAAAAAACAGCCTTTTCGGAATTCCTTCCGGACTGTTTTTTAAACCGGAGGAAAACGATCCTTTCCGCATAAAACGCTTCGGGCAACTGTTGGAAACGCCCATCGGGGTAGCGGCGGGTCCGCACACACAACTGGCGCAAAACATAGTGGCTGCCTGGCTTACCGGTGCACGTTACATGGAACTGAAAACCGTTCAAACTCTCGATGAACTAAAGGTCTCCAGGCCTTGTATCGACATGCAGGACGAGGGCTATAACTGCGAATGGTCGCAGGAGCTGAAGATAAAACAGTCCTTTGAACAGTACCTCGATGCCTGGATTATCATCCACATCCTTCAGGATAAATTCGGCCGGCAGGACAATGAACCCGGTATGATTTTTAACATGAGTGTGGGTTACGATTTTGCCGGTATCATGCAGGAAAATGTGCAGTGGTTTTTGAGTAAAATGACGGATGCATCCGAAGAGCTGAACCAGAAACTACTGGAAATAAAAGATGTTTATCCGCGTGTAACCCGTTTGAATATTAATCCGCAAATCTCGGATAACATCACGCTGTCCACCATGCACGGCTGCCCGTCCGGCGAAATTGAAAAAATCGGGGTGTATTTCCTTCGTGAAAAAGGTCTGCACACCACCATTAAGCTGAATCCTACCCTGCTGGGAAAAGAGGATTTGCATGCCATTTTGAGAAATTCGGGCTTTGAAACAGAAGTCCCCGATCTGGCGTTCGGGCACGACCTGAAATATCCGGAGGCGCTGCGTATCATTCGCAACCTGAAAAAACTGGCTGGAGAAAAACAGCTCTTTTTCGGACTGAAACTGACCAATACACTGGAAAGTAGCAACCACAAAGAAACATTTCTTCCCAACGAGGAGATGATGTACATGAGCGGTCGTGCGCTGCATCCCATTTCGGTGAACCTGGCGAGAAAACTACAAAATGAGTTCAACGGAAAACTGGAGGTCTCTTTTTCGGGCGGCGCCGATGCTTTCAATACGCCTGATTTGATCGCCTGCGGACTTTCACCGGTAACAGTGAGTTCCGACATTCTGAAACCCGGTGGTTACGGCCGGCTGCATCAGTATGTAGAAGAACTGCGGAAGGCTTTTGCTCTCGCCTCAGGCGAGGCAAAAGACATAAACGATTTCACCGCGAAGAAAAGCGGGTTGAGCCATGCCGGCTTAACCGGGCAACGACTTCACAACCTGAACCGTTATGCAGACAAAACCCTGACGGAAAAACGTTACAAAAGAACCGGTCTGCGGGCGCCGGATATCAAAACCGCCCGCCCGTTAGGCTATTTCGATTGCATTCACGCCCCTTGTGTGGATACCTGTCCCACCAACCAGGATATCCCCGATTACATGTACCACACGGCCCACGGTGATTTTGAGAAAGCCTTCGGGGTCATCATGAAAACCAATCCGTTTCCAAATACTACAGGCCTGGTTTGCGATCATCTTTGCGAGACAAAATGTACACGCATTAATTACGACAGTCCGGTTTTGATTCGTGAGATAAAGCGGTTTGTGGCCGAAGAAGCGGTGAGAAACCACTATGAATTTTTAAAAAACATTGCCGGCAAAGGCAAACGAGCTGCCATTATCGGTGCGGGACCTTCGGGCTTGTCGTGTGCTTATTTTCTGACGCTAACCGGGTTTGATGTGAATATTTATGAAGCCAAATCCCATCCGGGTGGCATGGTTTCCGGCGCTATTCCCTCTTTCCGGCTGACCGATGAAGCCGTGGACATAGATATCCATCGCATCGAAGCGCTGGGGGTAAAAATACATTTTTCCACGAAAGTGGACAAACAACTCTTTGGCCGCTTGCGCGAAGATAATGATTTCGTTTACCTTGCTGCCGGCGCACAAAAATCGCGTCCGTTGATGATAGAAGGAGCGAATGCCGGTGGTGTGCTCGACCCGCTGGACTTTTTGTTTCGTGTGAAAGAAGGCCTGCCTACCGGCATCGGTCGTAACGTGGCTGTCATCGGCGGCGGAAATACTGCTATGGATGCAGCACGCACCGCTTTCCGGCTAACGGGTGAGGAGGGAAAAGTAACCGTGATTTATCGCCGGACAAAACAACAAATGCCGGCTGATACGGGTGAAATACAGGCTGTAATGGACGAAGGCATGGAAATTATGGAATTGGTTTCTCCGGTGAAAATCAATACCCGTGCCGGGAAAGTTCATTCGCTGACCTGCGTCAGAATGGAACCCGGTGAAAAAGATGATAGCGGTCGTTCCCGACCGGTGGAAATTCCGGATTCCGAATTTGAAATGGCATTCGACACCATCATTCCTGCCATTGGACAAGACCTGGCGCTTGATTTTGTGGAAGCTTCTCAACTAAAAACCAAACCGGACAGCTATGAAACCGGCATCGAAAATGTTTTCATCGGCGGGGATGCCCTGCGCGGCGCTTCCACAGCCATCAATGCCATCGGCGATGGCCGGAAAGCCGCTAAGGAGATGACTGAAAAAGCGCATTTGTATCCGGTAACAAATGTAAAACCGGCAAGAGAACCACTGCCTGTTTACGCACACATGGTCAGCCGCAGTCAAAAGAAAGAGCCTGTATATCTTCAGGAAACGCCGCAGGACAATCGCAAAAACTTCCGGTTGATAACGGCAACACTTACCCGCGGGGAAGCACAGAAAGAAGCTTCCCGCTGCCTGCTTTGCGATGAAGTGTGCAACATTTGTACAACGGTTTGCCCCAACCTGGCGTTTCATTCTTACGAAACCGAACCCCGGCAGTGGTCGCTGCAAAAGATTACGGGTAACAACGGCGTTTATGAACTGACAGACGATGGCGATTTCCGGTTAGGACAAAAGCTTCAGATTCTGCACCTCGCCGACTGGTGTAACCAATGCGGAAACTGCGATACTTTCTGCCCTACGGCAGGGAAACCGTATCTCGACAAACCGCATCTGTATCTGAAACGCGAAAGCTTTGAGGCCGGCAAAGACGGTTATTTCTTCAACGAAGAAAAAACACGGCTCGAAGCATACGAACAGGGCGAATTTGTATCGCTTCAGGAGGAAGGTGACGGTTATATTTTCCAAAACCGGAAAATACAGGTACGGCTCGACAAAAAGAGTTTCCGTGTAACAGCCGTGGAAATCAGGGGAAAAACTAATTTTGCCGTTTCCCTCAGGACGGCGGCACAGATGAGTGTGATTCTGGAAGGAGCCCGGTCGTTCTTCGCAACGGAAAATTCCTGATAAAGCGGAAATTTTATCACCGTAAGGATTTAGAAAATTACAAAAACGTTAAAATTACAGCTATGACAGAAAAAGAAAATCAGGTTTTGGAAAATACGGTAAAAAGATGCCGTGAGAGAAAGATTATCCTTCCCACCTACAGACAGATGAGAAATCCGGAACTAATACCGGAAAAAATAAAAGAAGCATTAAAAAATATCGGACTGTGGGATTTAAACCCGCTGAACCTGTTCAGAATAACCTGGAAAAACGAACCTGTCAAATTCGGTGGTAAATTCGGTGGTGTTAACTATATTGAACTTCCTTCGGAGCTTACCGGTGTGAAAGCCCGTGTTGTGATGCTGATTGGGAAATTTTTCCCCACCGGCGCTCATAAAGTAGGCGCAACTTTCGGTCCCCTTGTGGAAAAATTAGTTACCGGACGTTTTGATCCTTCCCGGCAGAAAGCTTTGTGGCCTTCCACCGGAAACTATTGCCGTGGCGGGGCCTACGATTCCTATCTGCTCGGATGTAAATCTATTGCCGTTTTGCCGCAAGGCATGTCGCAGGAGCGTTTCGACTGGCTGCATAAAGTAGGCGCCGAAGTTTTTGCCACACCCGGTACCGAAAGTAATGTGAAAGAAATTTACGACAAAGTGAAAGAGCTGCTCGCCGAGCGCGGCGATGAGGTTGTAAACCTGAACCAGTTTGAAGAGATTGGCAACAGCCTGTGGCATTATGCCGTAACCGGCCCCGCTATGGAAGATGTTTTCAATGAAGTGAAAAACAAAGGCGACCGGTTCAGTGGTGTGTTTTTGACACAGGGTTCTGCCGGCACACTCGGCAGCACCGACTATCTGCGCGAAAAATATCCATCTTTCAAAGTGTGTGCAGGCGAAGCATTGCAGTGCCCCACGCTGCTCCAAAACGGCTATGGTGAGCATCGCATCGAAGGTATTGGCGACAAACATGTTCCGTGGATTCATAACATCAAAAATATGGACGTGGTTGCTGCCATTGATGACAACCCGAACATGCGCCTCATGCGCCTTTTTAACGAACCTGCCGGAAAAGAATACCTGAAAAATGAAGTTGGCGTTGACCCCGTGCTGGTGGACAAGCTGGAACTGTTGGGTATCTCTTCCATTGCCAATCTTATGGGCGCCATTAAGCTAACCAAATGGTACGAAATGGACGAAAACGACGTGGTTTTCACCGTGGCTACCGACTCCATGGAAATGTACGGAAGCCGGCTGAAAGAAGAGAATGAAAAACACGGCGAATTCACCAACCGCGATGCTGCTGTCAGTTTCGATGCCGACCTGCTGGGCCTCGGTATCGACAATATGGTTGAGATGAACTACTATGAGAAAAAACGTATGCACAACCTCAAATATTTCACCTGGATTGAGCAACAGGGCAAAACCGTTGAAGAGCTCAACGCCCAGTGGTACGACGATAATTACTGGAAATCGAGTTATGCCAAAGTGGACGAATGGGACCAGGAGATTGAAGCGTTCAACGAACGCACCGGCGTGCTGAAAGGATATTTTTAGAAGTCCTCTTTATTAGATTCATAATCCCCGGAAGTAAAAAAAACAGGGAAAGTTCCTCCTTGCGGATACTTTTGCCGATGGGTATAAAAAACAAAATCCCTGCATATCAATTGATATGCAGGGATTAATGAGGTACCGAGCGGATTCGAACCGCTGTATAAGGTTTTGCAGACCTCCGCCTAGCCACTCGGCCACGGTACCTTTTTAAAAAGGGACTGCAAAAGTAAGCATTTTTTTGTTTTTTCATTAAAAATTATTTCACTTTTCTGCCTGCTCCGCAACCTCATGCAGACAGGCCGGACACAGGCAGGTGGCCTGTTTTCTGTTTAATTCCTCCCGTACTTTTCCGGGTACGTAAAGCAAAAAGAATCAGTATTTCCCCGATTTGCTGCATGAAAAAGCAGCGCCGCATCGCAGACAAGTTTCCGGTTCAATCAGCCCTTACAAACTCTTCACTGTTTTGCTTCCATCCGCGGTAACGACTTTTGTTGTAAAGCGCGGTTTATTTTGTCTCTGTTTTCAGCTTATCAGGATTCATCCTGTTATCAAAAATGGTCACGATTGTAATTGATTCTGAATCAAACCGGTATAATACAGAAGTCTGTTGGGTTACTATAAGCTTGTGAAGCCCTTTTACGAATTTTGTTTGCTGACAGCTATTGGGGTATTTTTGGATTTGTTTCAAAGACTTATCCAGCTTTTTGACAAAATCCTTTTTAACTTTGAGCGACCATTCTGATTCAAGATATGCAAGTAACTTACCAAGTCTTTTGGAGGCTCTCTTCGAAAGAATTATCTTTCTCATTATCTATGATTCCTCATGAAATCATCGTAATCCACAACCTCGCCATTTTCTATTTCATTTATTCCTTGCAAAATATCATCCTTTTGTTCTTGAGAAAGAGTTTCCCAAAAATCAATATCTGATACCTTTTTAAAAAATCTTTTAATTGATTTCAGAATATACGGATTATCTGTTTCCAGAATCATTTTCATTATCTCCAGCTTTTCTGCTTGTAGATTCATTTTTTAATCTTTTTACAAAGTTATAAATAATTATTGAAAAATGAGTATCTTTTGTAAAAGTATCCTCGTGCATTAAAACGCACCATTCCGGTATTTTTTTTAATTTTGGTCGCTCAACGCGAGGCGCAAAAACCGCTGACAAAAATAGTTATTAATACAGTAAAAACGTGAATTCCGAACCTGATTATCATAACGCCGATTTAAAATTTTCGGGCACCGGTATCCCTTCCGGGAAAATAATCTGGCGCAGTCCTTCCAATATCGCTCTCGTGAAATACTGGGGGAAAAAGCCGGTGCAAATTCCGCAAAACCCTTCGGTTAGTTTTACTTTGCGTAAATCCTGTTCTGAAACGGAGGTGAGTTATTCTCCGGCTGCTTCAGGAAAATTGGAAATGGAATTTTATTTCGACGGGCAGCGAAACCTGTTATTTGAAGAGAAAACCGCTAAATTTTTTGACAGCCTTTCGGGAATCTTTCCGTTTGTGAACCAACTGAAGTTTATCATTCATTCTAAAAATACCTTTCCCCATTCTGCCGGCATTGCCTCTTCCGCGTCGGGCATGAGTGTGCTGTCCATGGCTTTGTGCGACATGGAACGACAATTTTTCGAGACGCTGCAAGAGGAAGATGCTTTTCGCCGTAAAGCCTCAACCATTGCCCGTTTGGGATCGGGAAGTGCCTGCCGTTCGGTGTATGGCGGCCTGGTCATTTGGGGCGAAACCGATGGCGTGCCCGGAACTTCCGATTATTACGGCTTTCCGGTAAACGAGGGTGTTCACAAAATTTTTGCTGACTATCAGGATACCATTTTGCTGGTGGACGCCGGCGAAAAGAAAGTCTCGAGCCGTGTGGGCCACGGGCTGATGAACAGCAACCCGTTTGCTACGGAACGTTTCAGCGAGGCACGCGACAATATGGCCAGACTGTTGCCAGCCATGCGCACGGGAGACACGGAAACATTTATCCGTATCACAGAATCGGAAGCGCTGACACTGCACGCTATGATGATGACCTCGCAGCCCTATTTTCTTTTAATGAAACCCAATACGTTACAAATTATTGAACGGATTTTTGCTTTCAGAGAAAAAACCGGTCTGTCGGTGAGTTTTACACTGGATGCCGGACCCAATGTACACTTGCTTTATCCGGTAGCCATTAAAAGAGATGTTAAACAGTTTATTGATAATGATTTACGTGTTTTCCTGGGTCCGTTAGGATATATTGATGACAGAGTGGGAAATGGTCCGGAGAAAATTTTGTAAATATGTCAGCACGGAAAAATTTCCATTCAAAAATATTACTGTTTGGCGAATACGCCCTCATGGCAGGTTCCCCGGCGCTGAGTATTCCATACGACCAGCTGCATGGCGCGTTTGCCTTTCGGCGACAGCCTGCCCGTACCGCTTTTGATTCAAACAGCCATTTAAAAGAATATGCCGGCTATCTGCGGAAGCTTTCGCAGGAAGGAAAACGCAGTGTCAAACTGGATGTCTCCCGGCTGCAAAAAGATATTGACAACGGGCTTGTCTTTGAAAGTAACATCCCACCGGGCTACGGACTGGGAAGTTCCGGTTCGCTGGTAGCCGCCGTTTACGACCGTTATGGTCAGGATAAGATTCCGGCTGATGCGACGCTTTCCACCAAAAAGCTAATTGCTTTGAAACAGACAATGGCTGTCATGGAATCCTTTTTTCACGGAAAAAGCTCCGGCCTTGATCCGGTGATTTGCTATCTGCAAAAAGCCGTGCTGATTGAGGGAGAGAACCAGTTGAAAACAGTTGAATTGCCCCGGTTTGAGACAACTACCGGAGGAGCCGTGTTCCTGTTGGATACGGGTACGACCGGCGAAACGCAACCGCTGGTAAATTATTTTGTGGCGCAGTGCAAAAAGGCCGGTTTTCTTGATAAGATCAAATCGGAACTCATCCCGCTCAATACACAGTGTATCCGTGCTTACCTTTCGGGCGATACGGACACCTTGTTCTCCTGCCTGGAAAAATTGTCGGCTTTCACGCTGCAATATTTTCATCCAATGATACCGGAAAAGCTGCTTCCTGTGTGGAAACAGGGATTGGAAAACAGGCAATATTTTCTGAAACTTTGCGGTTCGGGTGGCGGGGGCATGATGCTCGGATTTACCCGCAACTTTGAAAAGACCAAAACATCTCTGGAACCTTTTCCGTTAAAAACAGTTCAGCAATTCTAAATACGAAACAATGACAACAACCCATCAAAAACATACGGCTGACGAGCTAAAAGCCGTTTTTGAAGATTATCTTTTCACCAAAGGTTACGAAGGTTTCCCGGAGGTGCTGTACAAGCCGGCGCTGCAAATTATGAAGATGAAAGCCAAACGCATTCGTCCGGTACTGTTGTTAACGGCCTGCGAAGCTTTCGGCGGAGATATTGAGGAAGCCCTCGATACGGCCTGTGCTATTGAGACATATCACAATTTCACATTGGTACATGACGACATTATCGATGAAGCGGATATTCGTCGCAACGAAACCACCGTCCACAAGGCTTTTGGTATCAACAAAGCCATCCTTACCGGCGATGCCATGTTGTTGCATGCTATACATTTGCTGAACAAAGCGCCCCGCGACAAGCATTTTGCACTGCTTACCGCTTTTGAAAAAGTGGCTGCCGAAGTTATTGAAGGCGAACAGTACGATGTTGATTTTGAGGATGTTCCTGAAGTTTCTTTGGAAGAGTATTTGAATATGATCCGGCTCAAGACCTCTGTTTTGCTGGCGGCTGCACTGCACATGGGTGCTATTCTGGGCAATGCTTCTCCCGAGGATCAGAAAAACATTTACAATTTTGGTGAGAAGCTGGGTCTTGCTTTCCAGATTAAGGATGATTATCTCGACACTTTCGGTGATCAAAAAACATTTGGCAAACGCATTGGTGGAGATGTTTTGCAAAACAAAAAAACGTACCTGCTCTGTTTGTCGCTGAGCAAAGCTGACGAAGCACAACGCCGCGAAATTTTCCGTGTTTTCGATGAAAAAGATGAGGAGAAGAAAATCCGCGGCATGAAAGCGATTTACAAGGAGCTAAACGTACACAAAGACACTTTTGCCATCATGGAGAAATTCTATGATGAAGCGCTGGCATCACTCGATGTACTTTCCATTGGCCGCGAACAGCGCGAACGTTTGTACGCGCTGGCAGAATCTGTTTACAAAAGAAGCTTTTAAGGAAATAGTTCGTTAATGCCATTGTTTAATTGCGACCGTTTAAACCGGAAAAACGGTATTTCATCGATGCAAAGAAGTGGAAATCGGGGTTGTGGAGGATACCGGTAATAAAATTCTATACTTTTGCCTTTTAACAGGCAGGAAGTGTGCGTTATGAAAAAGTTCAAAGAATTTGCTGTTTACTGCGAAAACACAAAGAAAGAAAAAAGATATCCTTTCGGAACGACATTGATCGATATTGTTGAAGATCAGAAGATTGACATCGGAGAAGATATTCTGGGCGCCATGGTGAACAACACGCTCAAGGAGATGGATTACATGCTGTACAAGCCCAAAACCGTCCGCTTTATCGGTTACAGCCATCCCGATGGCCAGCGGATGTATGTGCGCTCTTTGTCGATGGTGCTGTTTAAAGCGGTTGTTGACCTTTACCCCCGGTTCAAACTGAAAATAGAACACACGGTTTCCAAAGGTCTTTATTGTGAACTGGAAGGTTTGATTAATGATGAAAAGCATGATGAGGTCATTAAGAAGTTAAGAAAACGGATGCATGAGATTATCGAACAGGATTTACCTTTTGAAAGGGAAGAGATACGGACGGAAGAAGCGTTACAAATTTTTGAGACGTTAGGTTTAGAGGATAAATGTACGCTCATGCGCACCCGGCGGCAGTTTTACAGCTCCGTTTATAAACTGGACGATGTGGTCAACTATTTTTATGGTTATCTGGTGCCTTCGAGCGGTTACATGAAACATTTTGATCTGGTGAAATATTACAAAGGAATGCTGTTGGTTATGCCCAAAAAGGACAACCCCAATGAGCTGGAGGATATTGTGATTCAAAACAAGTTGTTCGACATTTTTCAGGAGTTTAATGAGTGGGTCGAAATTATAGGAGTGCCTAATGTAGGGCGGTTGAATGAGGTGACACAGTCGGGCAAAATCGGGGACATTATTAAAATTTCGGAAGCACTTCAGGAGAAAAAGCTGGCTAGTGTTGCCGATATGATTTATAAAAGAGGAAAAGTTAAAGTCATTTTCATCTCCGGGCCCTCTTCTTCAGGGAAAACGACTTTTGCCAAACGACTTGCCATCCAGCTGAGTGTCATAGGTTTTAAGCCGGTAGTTATCTCCATGGATAACTATTTTGTAAACCGCAAGTTTACTCCGCGTGATGATGCCGGGAACTACGATTTCGAAAGTCCGCACGCATTAGATGTAAAACTTTTCAACGAAAACATGCTGGATTTGATGGCCGGAAAAGAGATTAAGTTACCTAAATTTTCCTTTTCCCGGGGAGAACGTTTCTATGATGACACCACCCTGAGCATGCAGGAGAACAGTATCATTGTCGTTGAAGGTATTCACGGATTGAATCCTAAAGTTTCGGTATTAATTCCGGAAGAAAGGAAGTTTAAGGTTTATGTCTCTGCGCTTACGCCCTTGAGCATTGATGCCAATAACCGTATTCCCACAACAGATAACCGGCTGATACGGCGAATGGTGCGCGACAGTCGTTACCGGGGTTATTCGGCATTGGAAACATTGCAGCGATGGCCCAGTGTACGCCGCGGTGAAGAGAAACATATTTTCCCGTATCAGGAGGAGGCTGACGTGATGTTCAATACCGCTTTATTGTTTGAACTGGGCGTATTGAAACTGTGGGCAGAACCATTATTACGTGAAGTTCCACCCAATACACCGGAATATTCCGAAGCAAAACGGTTGTTGAAATTTCTTTCTTATCTGGTATGTATCAACGAAAAAGAGATCCCTCCTACTTCCATTTTACGCGAGTTTCTGGATGGCAGCAGTTTCGATTATTCGTAGTTAATGAAGAAGCGGGTTACAGTGTCCCCATACAAACGCCCAAACCGCGGGCTTTTTCGACCAGCGGATGGTCATCAGGCACCAGCCTCAGTTTACCACCAACTTTCTTCAGCGGTAAAGCACTGATTTTTTCTCCCTTTTTCATAACCATATTGCCATACTCTTCGCGGGCAATCAGGTCAACAGCATAAGCGCCGTAGCTGGAAGCCAGCAGTCTGTCCGTAGGTGTCGGGCTGCCGCCACGTTGTATGTATCCCAAAATGGTTTTTCGCGTTTCGATGCCGACACCTTCTTCAATTTTTTCGGCTATGTAAGCGGCTGCACTCATATTTTTGGGCTTCTCAATACCTTCTGCAATCACGACAATGGAGTAAGGCTTTCCCGATTTCACCCTGTCTTTCAAATATTTGTTAATGGTTCTGATGTCGTAGCTTAGTTCGGGAATGAGTATCACATCGCCACCACCGGCCATTCCTGCATACAGGGCGAGCCAACCGGCATGATGTCCCATCACTTCAATGACCATGATCCGTTTGTGAGAGTTGGCGGTAGAGTGTAACCGGTCGATGGCATCGGTGGCAATGTAAAGCGCCGAGTCAAAACCAAAAGTCTGGTCGGTGCCCCACACATCGTTATCGATGGTTTTGGGAATGCCGATAACATTGAGCCCTTCGGCAGCCAGCAGCGAAGCCGTACGCATGGTGCCGTTGCCGCCAATACAAACGATGCAGTCAAAACCAGCTTTTTGATAATTTTCTTTGATAAGCTGGGGTTTCTCGTTTGCCAGATGGTGATTTTTCTTAAAAGGTTTCTCACGTGAGGTTCCGAGGATGGTTCCTCCCAGCGTCAGAATTCCCGAAAGAGATGCTTCATCCAGCGGCATATAGTCGTTGAGCAGCAGCCCCAGAAAACCGGAAGATATTCCCACGACTTCCATGCCGTATTTTAAAATGGCTGTTTTTCCCACGCCGCGAAGCGCAGCGTTGAGGCCCGGACAATCGCCGCCCGCTGTCAGAATACCTATTTTCTTTGGTCTTCCCATGTTTGTAAAGGTTTAATTGTGAATAGTATTACAAATTTATTATTTTTGATGTTTCATCATCCGTTGAAGATGAATAGTTTTTAACAGATTTTTCTGGGAAAGAAAAAGCTTGTCTTTCACTGGCACATATCACATCACAGGTATTGGTAGAAGAAAATCTGGTAGCTGATTTAAGCGAGATATTTATGATACCGTTAACTCAAGAGGCATAAATAACCCAATACCGTAAAAGCATTTGTAATACATTATAAAACAATGTGATACAAAGAGGCCGAAATACCGTCGACAGCCTGTTCCATCTTTTGTCAGACAAGGGCATGCATGTTGTGTTCTCTCTGTCAGTGATAATAATGGCACAATAAAAAAAGATCTTTCAGTAAATCAAAATTATTATGTAATATTGTACTATCCGAGTTTTCAAACCTAAGGCGCCGGTGCTATGGTTTTTGAACCGAAGGGTTTAAACAGAAATGTTTACGCCTCCCGATTTCCGGTAATAGGCCGGGATGAATTGGAAAGGAGAACATATTTTTACATGCTATGCATGTTGAACGGGCATTACCTCCGTGATGTACGGACTCCTTATCTTTGTATTTAGTTGAAACTGAAAGAAGTTTTGGGATATGGATGGTATGTTTTTAGTCTTGTTGTTTGTGGTAGCAGCGCTCTATGCCTCGGTTTGGCCGGAGGTACTTTGGGAGGATTTTTGAGCAGTAACAAATTATCACAGGTCAAATTAAAATATTTGCTGGCAATGGTGCTGCTTGTTGTAAAGAAAACGGCCTGCAAATCCGATTTATTCACCAAATGAATCTGGAAACGGGAGATTTCTCCGTTATGAATAGAAAGTGTAAAATAAAACCAGTTAGAAAGCTGTTCGTTCCCACCGGTCAGTAGAAAATAAGCCTTATTAAAACAACTTATGAGGTTTTTAGTATCTTATCAATAATATTCGTGTATTTTTTGGCAGGAAATAACAAATAACAAATGATCAAATATCAAATAAATTCCAATATCAAAATTATCAGAACTTCTCCGAGTTAAACTGCTCGTTTGGTATTTGAATTTTAGAAAATTGGAGCTTATTTGTAATTTGTTTTTTGAATATTGTCTTTTCCGGTTTATCCGGGTTAGGATAACTGAAAAAATATCAAAAGAATACAGAAGGCAGACATTATTATCTTTATTTTCGCAAGGATATTTCAATTGTGTTATCTCTGCAACATGAAAAACAGAAAACGTGTTTATCATAGCTTTTTATTTAGGCTTACCTATATAATTCTTATTTCCAGTCTTTTATCTGCCTGTAATTTTACCTCTTCAAAAAGAAACGAGCATACTGTCAGAATCAACCTGAACGACACAAATGCTGAAGACACGACCTATTCGTCAATGGATACTATTCCATATTTGAAAGTTGCTGTTTCAGCAATGATCTCCCCCAAAGAAACGTTTGCTTATTACAAAGCATTATTTGGGTATATTTCCAGGAAAACCAACAAGAAGATAAAGATGGTACAACGAAAAACTTATTCTGAAGTCAATGGCCTTTTGAATAACAATCAGGTTGATATGGCTTTTATTTGCTCGGGCGCTTATGTGGTTGATCGCAGCGATGGCCATCCGATTAAGATTGTGGCCATCCCTGTAATAAACGGGAAGCATACCTATCAGGCTTATATCATAACCTATAAAACTTCCGGAATAAAAAAATTTGAAGACCTGAGAGGAAAATCATTTGCATTTACCGATCCCCTTTCTAATACGGGATATTCTTATCCCAATAGCAGGATAAAGCTGCTTGGTTATAACAAAAAAACTTTTTTCAAGGATTTTGTTTTTACCCATGCCCACGATATTTCCATTCAACTTGTTGCAAAACAAATTGTTGATGGAGCCTCGGTTGATGGTTTGATATACGATTATTTACAACGCTTTCACCCGGAACGGCTTAAAAATGTCAGGATAATAGAGAAATCACCACCTTTTGGGATTCCCCCCATAGTGGTTCCCGCCTCTACTCCGGATTCAACCCTAAGAAAGTTTCAACGTATTTTATTCCAAATGGATAAAGACACTTTGGGCGTAAGAATTCTTAAAAAATTAATGATCGACCGATTTATCCCTGCCAATGATTCTCTTTACAACTCGATCCGACGCATGGATAAAATTATTAAGCAATGAAAAAAAGATTTTTACCCTTGTTTTGGAAGTTTTCCATTGCCCTGATTTTTATGGTAGTTGTGTTTGGCTCGGTCAATATTTATTTTATCAGAAACTCAGTTTATGAAACTTTTGAAACGGAGTTGCTTAAGCATAGTACAAGTATTGCCAAAATGGTTGCTGACATGGCAATACAACCCTTGCTTTATAATAATGTAACTTCGTTGAACGAGATGGTTTCAAATGTGAAACAAACTGACAAAGACCTCGCTTATATTTTAATTCTTGACGGAAAAAATCATGTTATTGCCCATACTTTTTATAAAGCCATCCCCGAAAAACTGATTGGTGCCAATGTCCTAAAACCGGGTGAAACAAGAAGTACCATGTTTATCGAAAATACCCATAACCCCGATAACATTGTACAGGACGTTGCGGTCCCGATTTTGTCTGTTAATATCGGGACAGTCAGGGTCGGGTTTTTTGAAGCAGGATACCAAAAAGAAGTTCGGAAAACAACCACCATATTTTTATGGATGGTAGTTATTTTTCTGGTGATTGGAATCGGGGGTGCTTTCGTTTTCTCTTACGTCATTACACAACCTATTAAAACCATCAGTACAACTGCTTCCGGATTCGATTTTGAGAGTCTGGATGTTGATAAGATAAACAAAATACAATTTCAAAACAAATTCGTTTTGGGTTTGAAAAAAATTATTCGGGTGAATGATGAATTAGATACACTTATTTTTACTTTCAACGAGATGCTTCGCCGGCTGACCATTACCTATAAAGAACTTCAATCTGCTCAGGAATCCTTATTGCAATCAAAAAAGATGGCTTCTGTTGGCACTATTGCAGCGGGGTTGGCGCATGAAATTAACAACCCGATTGCCGGCCTTCGGAATAGTTTACGTATGATTTCTGAGAAACCTGAGAGGTATTTGAGTAATCAAGAGTACATTTCGATGATGAAAGAAGCAATAGATAAAATTGAGAGGGTTGTTAATGGCGTTCTGGATTTCAGCAGAAAACATGAGTTTATAAAAACACAGATTGATATTAGCGAGATAATTGAAGAAGTACTTATGCTGGCGGCATTCCATCTCGAACAATCCGGAATATCTGTCATTAAAAAATTTCCGGAAAAGATTCCCCCGATTCTGGGGAGTGCTAATCACCTCGAACATGTAATTCTGAATGTTGTTTTGAACAGTATTGATGCCATCGGAGAGCGGAAGACATCCGAACCGGGAATAGCGGGTCAAATTGTTTTTAAAATCCGGATAAACAAGAATGAACTGTTTTTGGAAATTATTGACAACGGAATTGGTATTGAACCTGAGATGCTAAGCATTATTTTCGATCCTTTCTTTACCATGAAAAAAATCAGGCAGGGTACGGGTTTGGGCTTATCCATAAGTTATAACATTATTAAAGAGCATGGTGGAGATATTGTTGCGAAGAACAGAATTGAAGGCGGAATGCAAATATTGATTAAATTTCCGGTTGCAACTTAGAAAGTAAATCCGTATGAAAGAACTAAAGATTTTTATTGTAGATGACGAACGTATTTTGCGTGTAACCATTGCTGACGGGCTTCGCGACGAAGGCTATACCGTTTTTGAGTTTTCAGGTGCATCCGGAGCATTACAACGATTTTTGGAAGACAAACCCGACGTGATTATTACGGACATGAGGATGCCAGGCATGGATGGCCTTGAATTGCTGGAAAGAATAATGCAAATCAATCCACAAACGGCTGTCATCCTGATGACGGCTTACGCAAGTGTTTCTACGGCGGTGAAGGCATTGAAATCCGGGGCATACGATTATCTTACAAAGCCTTTTCAGATTGAAGAATTGCTGGCCATTCTGGAGAGGATTTGTGAACTGAAAAAAGTGAAATCAGAGAATAAACGCCTGCGATCGCAATTTGAACAAAAATTTGATTTTTCTTCCTTTGTTGGCAATCCTGAGGAGAACGCAAGCCTGTTTGAGTTGATTAGAATAGCAGCCGGTTCGGACAGTAATGTCCTGATCACGGGTGAAACAGGTACAGGAAAAGAGTTGCTGACCAAAATTATTCATTATAATTCATCACGCAAGAATCAGGCTTTTATTCCCGTCAGTTGTGCAGTTTTATCACGTGATATATTTGAAAGCGAGTTGTTTGGCCATGTTAAAGGTGCATTTACCGGCGCTGAAAAAGAAAGAGAAGGAAGGTTCCAGCTTGCCAACCACGGCACCCTGTATCTCGATGATATTGACGATATTCCAATGGAACTTCAGGTGAAACTGTTGAGAGCCATTGAGGAACGCAAGGTGGAAAAGGTAGGAGGCAGCAAGCCGGAACCGGTAAACATCCGTATCATTGCATCTACCAAAACGGAACTTGGTAAACTTGTGCAGGAAGGAAAGTTTAGGCCCGACCTTTATTTTCGCCTGAATGTCTTCCCTATCCATTTGCCTCCGTTGCGCGAAAGGAAAAGGGATATTAAAATACTTATTCATTATTTTGTTAATTATTTTGCTCATGGAAGGAAAGTGGAGTTCGATATTGAAGCCTTTAATTCCCTTCTGAACTACAACTGGCCCGGTAACATCCGGGAACTGAAAAATATTATCGAACGTTTTGTTTTACTGGCAGAAAACGGCAAAATAGATATTACAAAAATACCACCTGAGATTTGCAACCCGGTTTCCATGCCCATTACTCAACTTATTGGACACAAACCATTGGTTGATATTTTATCTGAGGTCGAGGTATCCACCATAAAAATCGCTTTGGAGCGATCGAAGTACAATAAGACAAAAGCTGCTGAAATACTCGGAATCCCTGCTACAACGCTACATACCAAGATGAGTAAATATGATATCAGGTAGTCAGCTCCTCACTTTCTGTAACCCCTGATGCCTAATGTCGGTTCCTTCGTAAGCATAAATTGAAGCTTCCGCGATGTGTGCGGCATGGTCGTCACTGCACTTCGGAATACCGTTGTTTTCACGGAAATCAGTTAGCCCAATACGAAAAAAATATGATCAAATAATTTTTTCGGGCAGAAAATATTTTTACTGAAAAACCCTTGTTATCAGACATTTGGGCGGTCATATCATTACAGCATTCAAAAAAAGTAAACGATTTATCCAAAATCAGGAATGGGAATTGCTCATTAAGCAATTAATTCAATTAATAACCTAATAATTAAAAAAAGATTTTATATTATGAAAAAGATTTTATTTTTTTCGGTTGCGTTTTTTTTACTTTTAAACGCTAATGCCCAGGACATTTTCCAACCGAATGGAAAGGTGCAGGCGAAAGTTTACTTTAACTATCATTACAATTTAAATAAGAGTGCCACTCAGTCAGGTTCTTTTAATATTAAGCGTGCTTACTTTGGTTACAAGTATTTCTTTAGTAAAAAATTATCAGCAACCGTTACACTTGATGCGGGCCAAAACAGTGGTGGCAGCGTTTTTACTTACTACTTAAAAAAAGCAGCCCTCGACTGGAAGCTAACCTCTGCCCTAAAGTTGTCCATAGGACTTATTGGAATGCAGGAGTTTAATCATCAGGAAAGTTTCTGGGGTTATCGTTATCTTTACAAGTCATTCATGGATGAGCATGGATATGGTTCCAGCGCCGACCTCGGTGTAAATGCACATCTTACTTTCCTGAAAAACAAATTAAATTTCAACATCTTTATTGCAAACGGTGAAGGGTACAAACATTTACAGGATAATTACGGAAAATATAAAGTTGGGGGAAATGTAATTATTAAGCCGGTAAAAAATCTCGAATTTAAGTTCTATTATGATACCAAAGGTTTTGCCTACGAACATAGTAACGGAGTTATTGTTGATACTTCTTCCGTATCGGTCTATGCCTTTTTTCTTGGTTACAGAATCAAATCCAAATTCCGTATTGCTGCTGAATACAATGTCATGCTAAATGGTAAAAAATATTCTCAGGTTGCTTCCGGCCATAGCCTCAAAGGGGTATCATTTTACGGTACTTACACTTTCAGTAAAAGGTTTGAATTATTTGGAAGATACGATAATCTGGCATCCAACAAAATTGCTAATGCCATTAATCCATGGAACTATAACAAAGATGGAAGTGCTATTATATTTGGCGGCCAGTATTCTCCGGTTAAAGGAGTTAAGATGGCTCTAAATTATCAGGGATGGATTTTTTCTAACCCAAATACAACCTCCAAGTCCTTTATATACATGAACTTTCAATATAAATTCTAATATAAATCTTTTTTGGAATATGGAAAACAAAAATTATAATAAAGATGAAAACCGGCGGAAATTCCTGAAAACAACCGGTACCCTGGCTTTGGGAGGGCTTGCCCTTTCGGCCTTCATCAGCGAAAGCTTAACTGCAAAGCCAAGATCAGCTCCCGGCAGTGTCAGGGAATTTGCCTCTGTTGAAGATTTATTAAGCGGCCCTTATGAAAGCATAAAACTAAGGATGCAGGACGATGTTCGACGTTCTATGAAAAAACCCATTGAAAAAAGAAAATGGGGTATGGGCATCGATTTGCGTAAGTGTGTAGGTTGTAATGCCTGTACTGTAGCTTGTATAGCAGAGAATGTACTCCCACCCGGGGTGGTTTACCGTCCGGTGATAAAAGAAGAAGTCGGGAAGTATCCCAATGTTTCGCTCATCAACTTACCACGGCCTTGTATGCAATGCGAAGACCCTCCCTGTGTTCCGGTTTGTCCTGTCGGGGCAACCTTTAAGCGCAAGGATGGGATCATTGAAATAAATTATGACCATTGCATTGGTTGCCGGTATTGCCTTACAGCATGTCCTTATGGGGCCAGGGTATTCGATTTTGGTGAGTATTATACTAAAAACACGCCGGAGATTATGCCCTATGAATCACGCCCTTCTTTTGAATATGGAAGTAAATGGCCCCGGGAAAGAGGGGTATCTCCCATCGGAAATGCAAGAAAATGTACTTTCTGTGAACATCGGCTTGCAGAAGGGTTCCTGCCTCAATGTGTAACAACCTGTATCGGCGGGGCTAACTATTTTGGGGACCTTAATGAGCCGGATCATCTGATTAATAAAATGATCAACAGGGGCAATGTTACCATTTTGAAAGAAGAAGAAGGCACCAACCCAAAAGTATTTTACTTACGATAAAAAACACAGGAGGAAAAAACAATGAAAAAAATATTTTATGTATTATGGGCAATTGCCTTTTTGTTCGGGGCGTTTGCAGTATATCAAAAGTTGACCCGTGGCGATGAGTTCGTCAATTTTGGAAGCCGTGTCGTGTGGGGCTTATGGGTCGCCATGTATATCTATTTTATTGGCCTGTCGGCAGGGGCTTTTCTACTCTCATCTCTCGTTTATGTATTTAAAATAAAAATATTTGAGAAACTGGGAAAACTTGCTCTCATTACTGCTTTAATTACTTTGATTTGTGCTTTGTTGTCTATCTGGTTCGACCTTGGGCACCAATGGCGTTTTTACGAAGTGTTTACTACGCCCAACCCTTCTTCCATGATGGCATGGATGATTTGGCTGTACACAGCCTATTTTCTTTTACTGTTGGCTGAAACTCTACTCGCATTTAGAATTGATAGCGGTAAACTGACGGGAACTAAATTAGTGAAAAAACAACGGACATTACAGATCTTGGCTTCCGTCGGGATTCCATTGGCCATTGCATTTCATGGTGGCGTAGGCGCCCTTTTTGGTGTTATAGCTTCTAATCCAATATGGCACAGCGCTTTAACGCCAATTTATTTTTTGGTGGGAGCTGTTCTGTCCGGTTGCGCGTTATTGACTATGATCTTTATTTTTCTGTGGAAAGACAAAACATCAGAAGATTACCAACAGATATCCTTTCTACTTGGAAGAATAGTATTAGTAACCGTACTGTTTGACCTGCTTCTTGAGTGGTCAGAGCTTTCAATTGCAATGTGGTTAGGGTCATCTACTCATATTTTAGGTTTTAAAGAGATGTTATATGGGCATTATTGGTACGTGTTTTGGATCGCCCATATTCTTCTCGGTGTGATTGTACCTGTAGTTATTTTCCTGGTAAAATCAAGAAAACCGTATTGGGTTGGTCTGGCCAGTCTTTTGGTTGTATTTACTTTTCTGGGGGTTCGGCTAAACATTGTCATTCCCGGATTGATTACCCCGAAAATTCCTGGTATGGGGTCTGCATTTTATAGCAGCCGCCTTCTATACACTTATACACCGAGTTTACAGGAATGGCTGGTGGGCCTCTTTATTGTAACTTTCGGTATTGCATTGTTTTATCTTGGGGATAGATACCTGAAACTGACCAGTCCACATAATTAAATAACTATTCAAATCAAAACTACGATGAAGATGAATAAGAAAATATTAAATACAAAAAATCCTGTTTCCAGACGCGATTTTATTAAGTCATCCGCTTTTCTCGGAGGAGCAACGGTTGGTAGTTCCTTATTAGGTTTCGGCGCTTTCGCTTCAATGACGAAAGAGCAGAAAGCCCACCTGGTTTACACCTTGCAGCTACCGGAAAATCAAATATACGGAGCCTGTTTACAATGTCATAACGCCTGTAGTATTAAGGGAAAAATTTATAACGGACTACTTGCTAAAATTGATGGCAATCCCTATGGCCCCCAAACTATGCTCCCTAATATTGATTATAAATCAGCGTTGCCGGTTGCGGGTCAGGTGGATGGGAAAGTCTGCCCGAAAGGCCAGGCGGGCATACAAACTGTTTATGATCCGTACCGGATTAAAAAGGTCTTGAAAAGAAAAGGAAAACGGGGAGAAAACAAATGGGTTACCATTGATTTTGACAAAGCCGTTACAGAAATTGTAAACGGTGGCGATTTGTTTGGCGAGGGACATGTGAAAGGCTTTAGGGAAGTCAGAGCACTGAAAGATGCCAAACTGTCAAAAGAGATGGCTGCCGATGCGAAAGCATTTGGTAAAGGGAAAATGACCCTCGCTGCATTTAAAAAGAAACATGCCGGCAATTTGGATGTTTTAATTGATCCCAACCATCCTGACCTGGGTCCGAAAAACAATAAATTTACTATGATGTGCGGGCGGATAGAGCATGGCCGGAAAGAATTGGGGAAACGATTCACGTTAAATGCTATGGGCTCAAAAAACTTTTTTGAACATACTACCATCTGCGAACAATCACATCATATTGGCCATATTGAGATAACCAAAAAATGGGTGGTTGCTAACGGAAAAGGCACATGGAAAGGTGGAAAAGAGCATTTGAAACCAGACCTTTTGCATAGTGAGTTTGCGATTTTCTTCGGCACAGGAGCTTTTGAGGCAAATTTTGGCAAAACTTCTATGGCTCAAAAAGTAACCGATGCAATAGTAAACAGGAATTTTAAAATGGCTGTTGTGGACCCGAGAATGTCGAAAACTGCTGCAAAAGCTAAATGGTGGGTCCCGGTAAAACCAGGCGCTGATGCCGCTTTTGCCTGGGCGTTGATCCGGTCAATAATGGAAAACAAGAGGTATGATGAATCCTTCCTGCGCAATGCCAATCTTGCTGCCGCCCACTCTGCGGGCGAAAAATCCTTTTCCGATGCACCACTATTGGTAGTGATTGAAGATGGCCGGCCCTCCAGGTTCCTGAGGGCTTCCGACCTTGGCCTCGGGAAGAGTACCGAATTTGTGTGTATGGTTAATGGCAAAACAGTCAAGGTGGATGTGAATGATAAGAAGCATCCCGTAAATGGAGATCTGTTTGTAGATACCAAAGTTAAGGGGTTCAAAGTGAAATCTTCCCTGAATCTCGTGAGGGAAGAGGCCTTTAGCAAAACCCTCGGCGAATGGGCTGCAACCTGTCAGGTGGAACCCCGGATGATTGAAGAAATTGCTACCGAATTTACTTCTCATGGGAAAAAAGCTGCTTGTGACCTCTATCGTGGTGCTGTTCAGCATACCAATGGTTATTATAATGCGGTAGCCATCATTTATTTGAATATGCTTATCGGGAATATGGATTGGCTCGGTGGTCTCCAGTCGGGAGGTGGACATTGGCACGAAGACGGTAGTCATAACGGCTATTTTAATTTTAAAGCATTGCATCCCAATAAGCTTAGCGCTTTTGGCCCCCCCATAACAAGGGAAAAATCTAAGTATGAGGAGACTTCTCTGTTTCGCGAATTCGGCTATCCGGCAAAAAGAAACTGGTATCCCTATACCGGTAATATTTATCAGGAGATTATTCCATCAGCAGAAGATAAGTATCCTTACGGAATCGATATCTTATTCCTTCATCAGGGAACTCCGCTACTTTCGTCACCGGGTGGTATAAAGGCAGCAAAATATTTAAGCGATCCTAAAAGATTGCCTTTATTTATTGCTGACGATATAGTAATTGGGGAGACGAGTATGTATGCCGATTATATTTTCCCGGATGTTACCTATCTCGAACGTTGGGGAACACCGCATACTACACCCGATGTGGCACAAAAAGCCAGTAAAGTACGTCAACCTATGATTCAACCCATACCGGATTTGGTAACTGTGTATGGCGAAAAGATGCCCGGCTCCCTTGAAGCTGTTTATCTTGCCATAGCTGAGAAACTCGGATTACCCGGATTTGGAAAAGATGGCTTTGCCAAAGGCATGGATTTTACCCGGCCCGAAGATTGGTATTTGAAGTTTGTGGCAAACATCGCCAAAGGGGATCATAAAAATGAGGAAGTCCCTTTGGCCGACGAAGGCGAAATGAAGATTTTTTCAAAATCAAGGCGTCATTTCTCACCGGAAATTTTTAATCCGGAGAGATGGAAAAAATCTATTGGGAATAATGAGCAGATTTGGAGAAAGGTCGTTTATGTGTTGAACAGGGGAGGACGGTTCGGGGATTTTAAATCAGCTTATACGGAAAAACCTTATAATGAAGGCCGGTTAAATGGTCAGATGAAGTTTTTCGTAGAAAATGTCGCCCTCGGTAAAAATTCTTTAACCGGAATTAACTATCATGGCCTCGGCAAATACACAACAATTGCTGACATGGCCGGAAAGAGAACCAATTTTGAAAAACTTAATGGAGATGAGTTTTATTTGAGTACATATAAAGAGGTCTTCGGGGGCCAATCCAGGACAATAGGAAATTATTGGTCGCAAATTGCACTGAAACCGGAAAATGTATTGTACATGAACAGGGCAGATGCCGACAGAATGGGATTTAATGAAAACGACTGGGTTACTATCGTTTCTGACAGCGATCCTACAGGAACCTATAATCTGCATAACGGGAAGATTTTGAAGGTGAAAGCACGTTTAAGGCCTGTTGAAGGTTTGAAACCAAATGTTGTAACCATTTCGTGGCATTACGGACACTGGGCCTACGGTGGAAATGATGTTACGGTTGACAATCAGCTGGTGAAAGGGGATAAACGCAGAAGAGATACCGCTTGCCCTAATCCGGTGATGGCCATCGACGCTGCGTTAAAAAATATGTGTCTGACAGATCCCATCGGTGGTAGTGCATCTTTTCTGAATACAAAGGTTAAGATAAAAAAAGTTTGATCTTAGGTTTTTTAAAAACAAGCTCACGGCAAAATCAGGCAGGGATTTAATTCTTCTGACTTATTTTGCCGTGAGACTTTGTATATTTTAGTTCGTATTGGTAAATTTTAACGGAAATGGTCAAGAAATATTTCTTTATTTTCTTTTTGTTGTTATCTCTGATTTCCTGCCAGCAAAACCACAAATCACAAAGCGCTCCTAATGGAAAGGCCTCTGAAAATATTGTAAAGAAAAGAGGATATGTTCTGAATATCACTGCCGGGAGATTAGCTAATCTGGCGAAAATCGATCCAAATCTTATCCTCGTGGATGTTTCCGGAATATTGGGAAATGATTCGGTAATAAAAACACATTTCATCAAACCAAAATATATTCAGATCCCGGCAAGTGCCGTTTATTTGAAGCCTGATACACTTCCACAGGGGAAGTCCATTGTTTTAGTTTCCCTTACAGGGAGAAAAAGCCAAAAGCTGGCATATTTTCTTGTCAGCAAGGGGATGACCATATATAATTTAGAAGGAGGCATCCGGGGGTATAAAATATGGCTAAAGAGAAAAAAGAATAAAACAATGCCAACCTACGATACAGACACCCTTATTGAAAAACATGATTTCGGTTGTTAATACCCATCTTGATTCTAAGGGATTGTAACGAAATAACCTAATTTATTTCTAAATTGCAAACATACGTCCGCTTGTTCCTTCCCCCGTTATGAACAATAGGGGACTTCTAATAATTTTTTACAATAAGAAAGCTAAAAAACAAATAATTTACATCGCCAATTCAGGGGGATTATTGGTATAATTGTGAATAATATTACAAATTTATTATTTTTGATGTTTCATCATCCATTGAAGATGAATAGTTTTTAACAGATTTTTATGGGGGAAAAAAGAAAAAAGCTTGCCTTTCACTGGCAAATCTTACTGGGAATGGTATTGGGTGTTATTTTTGGATTGGTGGCTATACACTGGCACTGGCTTCAGTTTACCGATTTTTATATTAAGCCCTGGGGTACCATTTTTATCAATCTGCTGAAACTGATTGCCGTACCGTTGATTATTGTTTCACTGATTAGCGGGGTAAGTAACCTCACTGACATTTCAAAGCTTTCGAGAATCGGACTGAAAACCCTGGGTTTTTACATTCTCACCACCGTTATTGCCATCACGGTAGGTTTGATTATTGTAAATATTACCAATCCCGGCAAGGTGTTTCCGGAAGAAAAAGCAGCTGAGTTCAAACAAAAGTTCTCGGAAAATACAGAAGCTAAAAAGACAGAGGCGGTGGCGATGAAAAACACCTCTCCGCTACAGCCACTCGTGGATATTGTCCCGTCCAATATTTTCAAATCACTTACCGACAATACCAAAATGCTTCAGGTAATCTTTTTTTCCATTCTATTTGGTGTTGCCATGATTTTTATTCCGGAAGAAAAGGGAAAACCGGTGAAAGTACTCATTAACAGTCTCAACGATGTGGTGCTTAAGATTATAGACATCATCATGAAAACGGCGCCTTATGGTGTGTTTGCCCTTATTGCCGCACTGATGGTGGATGTGGCAGGCAGTCATCCGAAAGATACACTTTCTCTTTTTGCTGCGTTGGGACTATATGCGTTTACGGTAGTGGTTGGTTTGCTGATGCTTATTTTTATTATTTACCCGGTTTTTTTAAAGCTCTTTACCAAAGTAAAATATACCAAATTTATGAAAGCCATTTATCCGGTACAGCTTTTGGCTTTTTCAACAAGCTCCAGTGCTGCCACACTGCCTTTTACCATGGAAACGGCTGAAGACAAACTGGGTATTTCAAATGATACCGCCAGTTTTGTACTCCCTTTGGGAGCCACCATAAACATGGATGGCACCAGTTTGTATCAGGCTGTTGCAGCCATTTTTCTGGCACAGGTTTACGGTATGCATCTCGGTTTGGCACAACAACTGACGATTATTGTTACGGCAACACTGGCTTCCATAGGTTCGGCTGCCGTCCCCGGAGCCGGTATTGTAATGCTGGTGATTGTTCTGACGGCTGTAGGCATCCCCACCGAGGGCATTGCCCTGATTTTTGCCGTTGACCGTCCGCTCGACATGCTGCGAACAGCGGTAAACGTTACCGGAGACACCACTATTGCCAGTATTATCGCTTCCGGAGAAGATGAAATAGATTTGGCTGTGGCCAACGGATAGTCTGTGTCAGAGTTTATAGCTTAGTCCGAATCTTCCGCCGTAGCGCGAAACACTCCATCCCATCTCCAACTGAACACCCCAATGGTCGTTCCAATAATAACGCCCGCCTGTTTGCATGCCAAAAACCAAGGGTGAGGTTCCCGTGCTGTTGCTTAAATAGAGGCGAAAACCAAGATTGACTCCTGCGTAAAAATCCCAATTTTGCGGAATATTCAATAAACGGTTGAAATGGTAATTACCATAACCTGCAAAGCTCATAAAACTGTCCTCCCCGCCAAGGGTAATGCCGACCATGGGACTCACCGTAATGTCGTTACTTACGGCAAAATCCATCTGTCCGTAAAGTGGTAACCCGGAGCTGTCCAATCCCAACCCGAAATTAATTTGTTTTGACCCTTTTCTTAACGGGGCTTCTCCATTCTGAGAAAAGGAATAGGAACTCAAGCCTAACAATAAAAACAGAATAATAAGCTTTTTCATACATTTAATTTTTGAATCCAAAACGGCACTTTGAAATATTTATTATAAACCGCCTGGAAATCTTCCGAAAATTCCTTATCTTAGTCGGATAATATTCCTTTGTATAACAATGGGATCGCGGATTTATTTTTGCTAAAAAACGGAGAAAAGAAATGACAGAAATTAAACGGACATTTGACCTGCTGACACAGGCAGAAGAGAAATTTCCCATGGATGTTGCACTCGCTGTAAAACGTTACGGCAAATGGAAAACTTTCAGTACAGCTGATTACCGGAAAAACGTGGATCAGATTAGCATGGGGCTGCTGGCCATGGGATATGAAAAAGGGGATAAAATTGCCACGGTCAGTAACAACAGGCCGGAGTGGAATTTCGTGGATTTCGGCATGTCGCAGATCGGGTGTGTCCATGTGAGTATCTATCCCACCATCAGCGATACGGAATACCGGCATATCCTGACGCATTCCGATGCACGTATGCTGGTTGTTTCGGATAAAGCTCTTTTTGAAAGACTACGTCATTTTGTGGATGAAATTGAGAAATTAGAAGCCATTTATACATTTGATGAAGTGGAAGGGGCTGTCCACTGGCGTGCTATTCACGAACAGGTAGCAGAAAAAGAGTCAACATTAAGGCCGTTGCTTGAAAAGAGACGCAGCGAGGTAATGCCGGAGGATTTACTCACACTTATTTACACTTCGGGAACGACAGGACTGTCCAAAGGGGTGATGCTGAGCCATAAAAATGTGGTGAGCAACGTCCTTATGTCGCAGGATCTTGTTGCGGGGCTGAAGTCTGGAGACCGTGCCTTGAGTTTTCTTCCACTGTGTCATATTCTGGAACGTACCGGTTGTCTTGTCTGGCAATCTATCGGGGTCTCCGTTTATTATGCCGAAAATATTGAAACCATTGTGGAAAATATGAATGAGATAAAAGCCAATACTTTCATCACTGTTCCCCGTGTTTTTGAAAAGATTTATGATAAAATTATCCTGAAAGGGCGGGAATTTAAAGGAATTAAAAAAGCCATCTTTTTCTGGGCGGTTAAAACGGGCGACCGTTTTGATCCCAATCCTGCCAACAGGACAGCCCTTTACAACATTAAGCTTGCCTTAGCCCGGAAACTGGTGCTAAACAAGTGGCGCGAAGCGCTGGGCGGTTCACTGAAAGGCGTTATATCGGGAGGAGCAGCGCTTCAACCCCGGCTGTCGCGGATTTTCTGGGCTGCCGACATCCGGGTTCAGGAAGGGTATGGTCTTACGGAGACCTCTCCGGTGGTGTCCGGCAACAAATCCTATTATCCCTATATCCGCTTCGGATGGGTGGGAGTTGTGCCTGACGAAATTGAAGTAAAAATTGCCGGTGATGGTGAAATTCTGGTACGTGGCGACAATGTGATGATGGGTTATTATAAAGATCCTGAAAAAACGCGCGAAGTGCTGGAGCCGAATGGCTGGTTCCATACGGGCGATATCGGCGAACTGGATAAAGACCGCTTTTTGCGTATTACCGACCGTAAAAAGGAAATTTTCAAACTCTCAGGCGGAAAATATGTTGCACCTCAGCTGGTTGAAAATGTCATGAAAGAATCGATGTTTATCGAAATGCTAATGGTAATTGGCGAAAACCGGAAATTTACTGCCGCCCTGATTGTTCCCGATTTTGACTATCTGCATGCCTGGTGCCATTTACACCATGTTACTTATCGTGATAATAAAGATTTGGTCAGGAAGAAAAAAGTTGTTGACCGCTATCAGGAAGAGGTGGACAAGTACAATCAAAAGCTGGGACACACGGAACAGATCAAAGTGTTCAGGCTGGTTTGCGACAGCTGGAGTCCCGAAACAGGGGAACTTTCGCCCACGCTAAAGCTTAAAAGAAGAACCGTTAAGCATAAATACCAACATCTTATTAAAGAAATTTACGAAACACCGAAAACCACATAATCTACTGTGCATTACCGGGATGTTGGGTTTGTTTACCTCCGGGGTACCGCCAGCTAAAAAACTTTCCGGCTGACTTTACAGGTTTGCAATACTCCAGTAGATGACACAAAGCAGAAAGCCTTCTACCACAATAGAAGCAAGCATAAGCGGAAAAGAGAATTTGTTTTCCCGATAGTATTTTCGAAGCAAAAATGCACCAATGGGGAGGGACAATAAAACCGGTGTAAGCAGAATAATGCCCCACATACCGTAACCCCGGCGTAATTTGACCATAAATTTATTTATCCTGGTAAATTTTTTCCGGTTTCTTCTTTTTATCCTGCGCCGTACTTTGCGTCTTTTTGCTGCCTGCTGCCAACGTACAGGAAATATTTTTACAACATGAGGGTTAAGATACCGGGAATAAACAATAACAAGTTCTGAGAAATAATAGTAAATGGTAAAAGCCAGTGTCCCGCCGGCAATGAGTGCGAAAAAGTTCTCCCAAAAACCCATTCCCATAGCTACGCCGTAAAGCGGAGCGTAAAAGTATTTAATCATAGCCAGAAAAAATACCTGCGTTATTTTTAAAGAATTGGACATTTTAAGTTAGGATTTCTCTTTTTTATAAAGAATTTTAGTGAAGTTGCAAAAGTAAGAATATTCGGGAATCAGTTCCTGTGAGGCACTTGTCTAAAAATCGGAAAAACCGTTTATCCGGATATCTTTATAAATTTGTTCTCCAAAAATTTTAAGGCTATGGAAGATATATTTGCGAAAATCAGGGGACTTTCTGAAAAATACCGGGACGATACTGCCCGCAACCTGTTGAAACTGGTGAAGATTAAATCACTCAGCACGCAGGAAAAAGAAGTTCAGCTGGAGTTAAAACACCAAATGGAAGAAGCCGGTTTCGATGAAGTCAAAATCGATGGTCTAGGCAATGTCATTGGACGTATTGGAAACGGAAAACGTATCCTTGCCTTCGACGGACACATGGATACGGTGGATTTCGGAAATCCGGATGCCTGGGATTTCGATCCCCTGAGCGGAGAAATTAAAGATGGTTATGTGCTGGGGCGCGGTTCGGCAGACCAGGAGGGCGGGCCTGCCGCTTTTATTACTTCCGGACGTATTTTGAAAGAACTGGGATTTGATAAGGACGTTACCCTTTACTTTGTGGGAAGCGTTATGGAAGAAGATTCCGATGGCCTTCCCTGGAAATATATTGTGGAAGAAGACGGTATTCGTCCCGACTTTGCCATCAGCACCGAGCCTACTAACCTTAATATTTATCGCGGTCATCGCGGCCGTATGGAAATAGAAGTAAGTTTTTATGGCTTGTCTGCTCACGGCTCAGCTCCCGAAAGGGGAAAAAACGCTATTTATATGGCTTCACGAGCTGCTTTGGAAATAGAAAAACTAAATGAACACCTTGCTTACGACGAATTTCTCGGAAAAGGCAGTGTTACCATCTCCGAAATGGTTACCGGCAGTCCTTCGCAGTGTGCTGTGGCCGACTTTGCCAAAATCCATCTCGACCGCCGTCTCACCTGGGGCGAAACCAAAGAATCGGCTGTGAAGGAAATTGAAGAGATCGTAAAAGACATGAATGCCAAAGTGGAAGTGTTGCAGTATCGCGAAAAAGCCTATACCGGGCTGGAATATGGCATGGAAAAATATTATCCCACCTGGAAAATGCCCGAAGATCATCCGGTGGTGCAAACCGGCGTCAGTGCTTACAAAGATTTGTACGGGAAAGCACCCAAAGTGGACAAGTGGACATTCTCGACCAACGGCGTGGTTATCAATGGAGTCTATGGAATTCCCACCATCGGTTTCGGCCCCGGTAATGAAGTTATGGCTCATGCTCCCAACGAAAAGACACCTGTGGAACACCTGGTGACAGCCAGCGCTTTTTATGCTGCTTATGCTTACAAATTTGCTGAAAACAAATAGAAATAAAAGGAGAAACAGATGAATTTGGAACAACAAATCGAACGATTAAAAGAACTTAAAACCCGGTTATTTCAAAAAGACTTTTTGCTCTCCTGGGAAAAGAGTGAGGATGAGTTAAAGTTGGTGTTGGAGGTAGCTTCCATTCTGAAAAATATGCGGGAGCAAAATATCTCTTCCAAAGTTTTTGATTCGGGACTGGCTATTTCCATTTTTCGTGACAACTCTACGCGCACACGCTTTTCCTACGCTTCGGCAGCTAACCTGCTGGGACTGGAAGTGCAGGACATGGATGAGACAAAATCACAGATTGCCCACGGCGAAACCGTCCGGGAAACGGCCAACATGATCTCCTTTTTAAGTGATTTTATCGGTATCCGCGATGATATGTATATTGGCGAAGGCCACAAGTATATGCTGGAAGTGGGGGAGGCGCTGGATGATGGATTTAAACAAGGAGTGTTACCCGTGCGACCGGGTATCGTCAACCTGCAATGCGACCGCGACCATCCGACACAATCTATGGCTGACCTGTTGTCTTTGAAACAACATTTCGGCTCACTCGAAGCACTTCGCGGAAAGAAAATCGTTATGAGCTGGGCTTATTCACCAAGCTACGGCAAACCGCTGTCGGTTCCGCAGGGCATCATCACGCTCATGTCGCGTTTTGGCATGGACGTGGAGCTGGCTTTTCCCGAAGGCTATGAGCTGATACCGGAAATCGTGGATATTGCCCGCCGGAATACAAAAGCCAGCGGTGGTAGTTTCCATATCGGCCATTCCATGGAAGATGCTGTGAAAGAGGCAGATATCGTCTATCCCAAAAGCTGGGCACCATTTCATGTGATGCAACAGCGCACCGAATTGTTGCAGCATAGCGACATGAAAGGGCTGGGAGGGCTGGAAAAAGCCTGTCTCGCAGAGAATGCCAAATTCAAAGACTGGGAATACAATGAAGAGAAGATGCAGCTGACCAAAGGAGAGGATGCGCTGTATATGCATTGTCTGCCTGCTGACATTACGGATGTATCATGCGATGCCGGCGAGGTAAGCAAAGAAGTGTTTGAGAAATACCGTATTCCTACTTATCTGGAAGCCGGTTTCAAACCTTACATTATTGCAGCTATGATGTTTACCAACCGTTTTGAAGATGCTCCCGGTGTTTTGAAAAAGATACTGGATAGAGGTACAAAAAGGGTAAATTTCTAAACTACGTCTTTGAATCGGAGTCAGGAAAATAAGATTTTGAAGAGGGCGCTGCATTTGATTCTACGGGTTCCCTTTTCAAAATAACTTTTGGCATAGAAGGCCGTGGCAATGTCTCATGTTGACCATGGTAACTCTCCGGGCATTGCCGTTGACACACTCTCCCCGGCTGTCTCCGTATGGCCAAACAGTTCCCGGGAAAGGAAAGAAAAACGTCTGACAGGGTTTTTACGGTTACAATATCTTCGGGATATTCACAGCAAAGACAATTAACTCGAATTTTTACTCCCTCATATCTTATACATGATCAATGATTTAGCAAAAATTAACAAAAACTTAATATAATATGTTACAACAACTAATGTTTTAACGTATATTTGTATTTGTAAACTTATTAATAATTTTAATGCTGAATTCAAGCCGCAAATGCAACTTTTTGTTTGTGTTTTGATTTAACAAATTTATTAAAAAATTCGATGGGAGAAAGAAAGTCCAATCTTTTTCTTGGTCTGTTGTTTAGCTTG
>BTTE01000007.1:0-65200 GCA_036244975.1 bacterium
GGCTCAACGACCGTTCAGCAAATCGGATTACTTTCCTGGCTGCGTGAGCAGACCGGTTTTCAACTTTTTGATCAATACGAAGAGGATATCTCCATGGAAGAAAATACGGAGCGCCGCCGGAAAGGATTGCTGGCCGACATTTTTGTTTCCAGCTCCAATGCCGTTACCCGCTCAGGTTATCTTGTGAACGTGGATGGTACGGGCAACCGTGTGGCAGCCCAGGCTTTCGGCCCCAAAAAGGTGTTGCTTATTGTGGGAAAAAATAAGATTGTTCCGAATGTGGAAGCCGGGTTCCGGCGCATCGAAGAAGTCGTAGCCCCGAAAAATGTGGAGCGCGTCAACAAAAAAGCTTTCTCCCTGAAAAAAGAACAGAAATATACTGTTCAAAACATCCAAAGTGTCTTTGTAGTCATCAAAAAAACGGATAACAAAAACCGGATAAGCCTGATTTTGGTGGATGAGGAGTTGGGGTTTTAAAAGTGAGCTAAAGTTTGGAACACCTAAATCTTTCCCAGCGCTTCCATCAGCAGATTTTTGTAAGAATTCCCCACAGGAAGCCATTTCCCGCCAATGACCACCCGGTTTTTCTCTACTGAATCAATTTTGGAAAGCGACACGATAGTTGAGCGATGAATCCGGACAAATTGTCCTTTGGGGAGTTTTTCAATAATGTTTTTCATAGAAATAAGCGTCAGCACCATCTTCTTTTCTTTCAGGATAATCTTCACGTAATCCTTCATCCCTTCGAGATATAAAATATCATCGTAAACCACCTTCACGATTTTTGTTCCATCCTTTACAAACATAAAATCACGATGAAAATCCAATGCTGCCACAGGTTCTCGGTGGTTCAGCTGTTCATAAGCTTTGTTCACCGCTTTCAGAAAACGTTGGTACGCAAAAGGTTTTACCAGATAATCCACCGCATCCAAATCAAAACCGGTAACAGCATAATTGCTGTAAGCCGTGGTAAAAATCGCTATGGGTTTGTAATTCAGCGATTCATAAAGCTGGATACCGGTCATGTCGGGCATTTGAATATCCAGAAAAATCAAGTCTATTTTCTCCTTCCGCAGAATCTCTAACGCTTCAAAACCGCTTTTACAGGAGGCTTTCAGCTTTAGAAAAGGTATTTTTCCGGTAAACTCTTCCAAAATATCCCTGGCCAGCGGTTCGTCGTCAACAATAATACAATTCATCTTTTCAAGCCTGTAAATTCAGTTGTAAATGTACCACAAAATTCCCATTGCTTTCTTTATAGTCAAGCTGGTATTTCTCCCCGTAAAGAAGGTCAAGCCGTTTGCGCACGTTCACCAGGCCGATACCGGAAGAGGGATCTTTACTTTTGGCTTTCGAGGCTCTGTTCATCACATCAAAAGTCAGGATGTTCCCTTTCACCTGCATTTTTATCCGGATGGTTGCCCCCTCAGCATCCACCCCGTGTTTAAAAGCATTTTCAATAAACGGGATAAACAGCATGGGTGCAATCATTTTTCCACTGATATTGCCCTCAACTTCAAAACTAACCTGTGCTTTCGGCGGCATCCGGAGCCTCTGCAACTGGATATAGTTTTTCAGGTATTCCACTTCTTTTTCCATTTCCACCTCTGCCCTGTCCGATTCGTAAAGCATATGCCTCATCAGATCGGACAATTGCAACACTGCATCCGGTGTTTTGTCCGATTTTTTGATGGCCAGGGCATAAATGCCGTTTAGACTGTTAAACAGGAAATGCGGGTTTACCTGAGATTTGAGAAACGAAAGCTCCGCAATCAGATGCTGCTTCTCCATCTCTTTCCACTCCTTTTCCTGATGATACCATTCGCGTGTTTCGCGGGTAATGGTACTGATAAAAAAGCCCATGAGAACAATCACCACCGTGCCGGCATTTTCCGCATGACGATATCGTTCGCGCCGCATTTTCATGTGCCGTAACGCCTTTGCCGAATGCTGCTTATTAGTTGTGGCCTTCGTATTCTGCCTGTATTTTTCGCGAGTCCGTTGCATTACAACATCGTTGACATAATAGGAAAAAACAAGAGCAAGAATCACTGTCAGAGCAAACAACACCTGCTTCTTATGTAGCAAAAAGCGGGGAACCAACACAAAATAATTCAGGTAAAAAAAGAAAAAAACCAAAATAAAATACAGGTTTCTTTTCACCAGAAGAACAGGACCCGTAGGGACTTCAAACAACAAATCCGGTAAAAAATAGACCACTATCCATGCCAAAATATGCAAAACAGGGGTTAAATATTTCCGAAAATTCATAGCAGTTATTTTTAGCGAAAGTAATGATATAGAGCATTATGCCGACATCTCTTCGACAAACTACCGGAAAAAATCGACCGGCAGGCAGAACAATCCGACGGAAACCCCCACCGCTTAAAGCGTCCCCGCTTTAAGCACACCAACATTGAGCATCCCCGATTAATATGCACCAACCGGCGCAAGCGTCCTTGTGCCATGCTTCACACGCCGAGGGAGCGAAAAGGCGAGGCGGGGAGATTGCTTCACACGCCACATGCTTTTTCAATGGGTAAACATTCCGGGTGGCGTGTTCGCAAAGACAGGGTTTTGAATTTAAAGCCAATCATATTCCTTTCGAAAAAAAATCTGTTTCAAAAAAATTAACTAATTTTTTAGTTATTTATTTGGATAATTGTAAAATATTTATTTTCTTTGCAATAATTAACTAAACATTTAGTTATATTAAAAATAAAAGAGATGAGAACACTCACAAAAGCAGAAGAGCAAATCATGCATAAACTCTGGACCATGAAGAAGGCATACGTAAAAGATATCATTTTGCAACTGCCTGGCCCCAGGCCGGCATACAACACCGTTTCCACCATTATCAGGATATTGGAGAAAAAAGGGTTTGTTGGCCATCGTGCGCATGGAAAAACTCATGAATATTATCCGCTAATTTCCAAAAAAGCATACCGGAAGACTTTTTTCAGTAACTTTTTTCAGAACTATTTCAGCAATTCTTATCTCTCTTTTACCTCCTTTTTTGCAAAGAGCCAAAATCTGAGCCTGGAAGAATTGGAAGAAATGCAAAAAATTATTGAAGAAGAAATCAAAAAGAAAAACAACCTTTAATCCGAAAGCCATGAACCCGTTTTTGCTTTATTTCATCAAATCGTTCCTGAGTCTGGGGATTTTCTACATCACCTGGCTTCTTTTCTTCAGGAAACAAATCGATTTCCGGTTCAACCGGTATTATTTAATTCTCGCCACGCTGCTGGCAGTACTTGTTCCCCTGATTCATCTTCCGGAACTGTTTCCCACAGGTTTTCGGAATCCCATCGGGCAGTTGTCGGTAGTTCAAATCAGGGAAGTACTGGTTGGAAGCACAGGAAGCCATGCTGCTGCCGGTGACGGATGGCCGTTAGCCACAGTGCTATGGGGGATTTATCTTCTCGGAATGATTGTTATGACTGTTCGCTTTCTGCTGAGCCTGCGACAACTTTACCGTCTTGCCCGGAAATCTGAAACAAAGACAGATGCCGGGATAAAATTTATTTTTACCACCGGAAGGCTTCCGGTTTTTTCCTTTTTCCATCTAATTTTTATCAGTAAAGAGATGTTTGAGAACCCCCATGCGGCAGTCATCATTAGTCACGAAAAAATTCATATCGAAGAAAAGCATTCTCTCGATTTACTGATACTTGAAATACTTTGCATTTTCCAGTGGTTCAACCCCTTTGTTTATCTCATAAAAAAAGCCGTCAAAGAAAATCACGAATTTATCGCCGACAGAAGTATGCCCGCTTCCGAAAGCAACAGTAGCAGTTATCTACGTCTGCTTTTCAGAGAGGCCAGCGGTTTTGAATTCAATCCGATAACACATAATTTTAATTATTCACTTTTAAAAAAACGTATCATCATGATGAAAAATCAAAAATCTCAAAAAAGGATGCCGGTAAAGTTATTGTTGAGCGCACTTGCCCTCTCCCTAACCCTTTTTGCCTGCAGCAACTCCTCCCAACCAGTTTCGGAAAAGACATCAAAAAATCTTAAGGGGACCACCCTGGTTAAGGCAAATTTATCTCAAACCGACACCGGACAAATTTTTAAAGTGGTAGAAAAAATGCCTGAATATCCAGGCGGTGTCAACGCTTTAATTTCTTATCTTTCCAAGAACATCCACTATCCGGAACAGGCCAGAAAAGCAAAGGTTCAGGGTAGAGTTTTTATCAATTTTATTGTTGAAAAAGACGGCAGCATAAGCCATGTTAAAGTACTAAAAGGTATCGGTTACGGCTTCGACAAAGAAGCTGTGAAAGCAGTGAAAAACATGCCCCGCTGGATACCAGGTTACCAGAAAGGGAAACCTGTCCGGGTCAGTTATAATTTACCGGTTAAATTCACGCTGCAATAAGGTTTTTCTTACTTGCGTTGCCTCGTGATCCTCATGAAAAAGTTATTCCTTTTCTTTTCTATGCTGCTTCTTTGGGGCAACGGTTTTGCTCAGAAGCCCCAAAAGGCATCCTTGCATAACGATTCACTGGTGCAGGCGTTGAATAAGGAATGGGATGCCGAGGCACTGGCACGGCAAAAGGAAAAATTGTACTTTTTAGATACTGCCCGTAAAGAGATTGTTTCTTCCATTGACCTTTCCCTGTGTAACTTCAATAAACTACCCAATCTTTCCGGATTCAGAAAAGTAAAAGTACTGAAAGCATCCGGCAACCACCTGAAAGCCGTTCCGGTTTCATCCCTGAAAAGCAATAGCATGCAGGAGGTCAATTTCTCGAACAACCAGTTGAAAAGGATCCGCTTTCCGAAAAACAGTTCCCTCACTTTTGTGAACCTGAGCCATAACCATTTTCACAGGATACCCCGTTCTCTAAAAAAACTGAAAAACCTGAAAAGGCTCGAACTGGAACGCAACCATATTAAACGTATCCCTCATTTCTTACGCAAAATGAGCAGTTTGCAGGAGATCAACCTGAACTTCAATTCGGTGCGGTTGAATGAAAAGGCCGTGAAAAACCTTCAGGGTGTTCGTTTGATTTTACTGGCTGGCAACCGTTTAAAACAACTTCCCGAGAATATTGGCAACCTGAAATCCGCCAGGAAGCTCAATTTTGCCAAAAACGAACTCTCTTCTGTTCCGGCCTCTTTTGCCCAACTCGACAGTTTAGAGATACTCATCTTTTATAAAAACCGGTTCAATACGATACCTTCCGCGATTTTCCGGCTGCAGCAATTGGTACAACTCGATTTTTATTACAACCAACTCGACAGTCTTCCTCGTGCCATCGGCCGGTTGCGTCATCTGAAACAGCTTTTTCTTTCATTTAATCACATTCAGGAGCTACCAGATTCTATGCAATACCTCACACAGTTGCGTTATCTTTACATTCACCACAACGACCTCAGGATGATTCCCGATTGGATAAAAAATTTTAACCATTTGCAAAGGCTCGGACTGGGATATAACCATCTCTTCTTTGTTCCTGACCTTTCGGGATTGAAAGAGCTGAAAGAAGTGGATCTTCAACACAATAACCTGTCACATTTTCCGTGGAAACTGGCGGAGAGCCACACCATCCAAATCCTAATTCTGCGCAACAACCCTTTTATCCTGACCAATGACGAACAGGAAAAATTACAGCGGATTGAAGAAGAAAAAAGAGCGCACGGATATACTTTGATTCCGTGAACTACCGTTTCAGGCAACCGTGTCCGAAAAAATGCCGTCTGATGATTTTACCTGTGGGTAAAATCATCAGACGGCATTTTCATTTTTTCTGCATAAAGCCCCCCGATTTTTTGTATTTTTGAATAAATATTTAGCTAATGAAACTATTAACCTGAGCTCGACATAAGACTTTCTTACGGTTATAGATAATTTTCATAGGCGACTCAAATTGACGAAGTACTATCGGGATAATTCAAGGAGATTTGAGGAAGTATATGGGAAAATTATCATAATATATAAATAGAAAAGCCTGCAAAACGCAATCTTTAAAGTCTGATTTAAACAAAGCAGTATCTCGTTATACGTATTGATATCTTCACTCATTAAAACATTTGAAAACAACCTGTTAGAAACCTGACTTCATAAACCGGCATAAAAGTTGTGAGTATTAACAAAGATTTAGGAAAATAATGGAAAATAAAATTGAAATATACCAGAGCAGAGATAATCAGGCTAAAGTGGAAGTCCGTTTTGATAAAGATACGGTATGGCTTTCTCAGTCTCAGATTGTCAGCTTATTTGAAAGAGATCAGTCTGTTATTTCCCGCCATATTAACAATGTATTCAAAGAAGGGGAACTTGATATAAGAAGCAATATGCAAAAAATGCATATTCCTAATTCTGATAAGCCGGTAGCTTATTATAACTTAGATGTGATAATATCTGTCGGATACAGAGTGAAGTCATTACGGGGTACCCAATTCCGTATCTGGGCTACCCAACGCCTCAAAGATTATCTTGTTCAGGGATACGCCATCAACGAAAATCGCCTCGAACAAAAAAATCAGGAAGTACGCTACCTGAAAACCGGTATTCGAATCTTAAGCCGTGCCATTGAACAAAAAGCAGCCGATGAAAACAATGAATGGCTGAAATACTTTGCCAAAGGGCTGGAATTGCTCGATGATTATGACCATAAAAAGCTGGATAAAAGCGGAAGAAGACATAAAAATATTCTATATCCTCAATATGAAGAATATTTGTCTTTTATTGTAGGAATGCGATCGGAATTTCAATCGGATGTCTTTGCCAGGCCCAAAGACGAAAGTTTTTTAAGTTCCATTAACCAGATCAGGCAGTCTTTCGACGGGAAAGATCTTTATCCCTCACTTGAAGAAAAAGCGGCAACCCTGCTATATCTCATCGTGAAGAACCATTCTTTTGTGGATGGCAACAAACGGATTGCAGCCGCCTGCTTTCTGCTTTTCCTAAAGAAAAACAATGCGCTGTATAAAAAAAACGGCGAGCCGGTTATTTCTAACGAAACGCTGGCCTCGCTCACACTGTTTACGGCTACAAGCCAGCCGGACGAAATGGATATAGTTAAACGATTTATAATGAATATCATGAACAGGAACTAAATTACGGCGGGCAGGCAAATCCCCGCCAGCGATAGCGCCCGAAGAACGACTATCCATAATTTCCGTCATAAGATCCTCCGATTTTTCGTATTTTTGAAGAAAAATTAAAGCCTATGGAACTGTCTCCGCTTACCGCCGTATCCCCCGTTGATGGCCGCTATCACAGCAAAACAAAAGCCCTTTCGGAATATTTTTCCGAATATGCGCTGTTTCGCTACCGCACACGGGTGGAAATCGAATATTTTATTGCACTTTGCCGGCTGCCGCTGCCGGGGCTGGAAAAAATAAAAACTTCTCATTTTGAAACCCTGAGAAAAATTTACCATAACTTCTCCCCTGCCGATGCTCTGTCCATCAAAGAGATAGAAAAAACCACCAACCACGATGTGAAAGCGGTGGAGTATTTTATCAAAGAGAAGATAGATGCCGCCGGGCTGAGCGAATACAAAGAGTTTGTTCACTTCGGACTTACTTCGCAGGACATCAACAACACGGCCATGCCGCTGGCACTGAAAGAAGCCCACGAAAAGGTTATTTTTCCGGCACTCGAAGCCATGAAAGAGCACTTGGCCCGGTTGGCTTTTCAGTGGAAAGAAATTCCCATGCTGGCGCGCACCCACGGTCAGCCGGCTTCGCCCACGCATCTTGGAAAGGAGATTTACGTTTTTGTGGAGCGGCTTGAAAACCAGTTCGACATGCTTCAAAATATTCCCTTTTCCGGAAAATTCGGCGGCGCCACAGGCAACATGAACGCCCACCTGGTAACCTATCCGCACATCGACTGGGAAAATTTTGCCAAAGATTTTATGACCAATGACCTCGGACTACACCGGCAGAAAACCACCACCCAAATCGAACATTACGATTATCTTGCTGCTTATTTCGACGGGTTGAAACGTATCGACAGCATCCTGATGGATTTGAGCCGCGACATGTGGATGTACATCTCCATAAATTATTTCAAACAAAAAATCAAAGCCGGCGAAGTAGGTTCTTCCGCCATGCCGCACAAGGTCAATCCCATAGATTTTGAAAATGCAGAAGGCAACATCGGGCTGGCCAATGCACTTTTTGAACATCTCGCAGCCAAGTTGCCGGTATCCCGCCTGCAACGCGACCTGACCGATTCCACCGTCATTCGTAACATTGGTGTACCTCTGGCACATCTGCTCATTGCGCTGCAGTCGTTAGAAAAAGGGCTGGGAAAGCTGATTCTAAATGAAGAAACACTGAAAGCTGACCTGGAAAACAACTGGGCCGTAGTAGCCGAAGCTATTCAAAATATTTTGCGGCGGGAACGCTACCCACAGCCTTACGAAACACTGAAAGCGCTTACCCGCACCAACGAAAAAATGAATGAAAAAATAATTCATGATTTCATTGACAAACTTGATGTTTCGGAGGCTGTAAAAAAAGAATTAAAAGCTATCCGACCGGAAAATTATACCGGATTGGAATTGATTTGAGTGATTAAAGTTTGAAATACAGTTGGCTCAGACGAAAGATTCCACCCTGTTCATGCGTTCGCTGAGACCGATGTCTCCTCAGACTGATTCACACGGCATCATCTCTTTGCCTGGATGTCCGGCCTTATGCCGGAGAGATTGCTTCACACGCCAAAATCATTTTTCAATAAAAAGCCAATCCCGGAACGGCGTGTTCGCAAAGACGAGTTTCTAATGATGGAAAATAAATTCATTTTGCACATAATAGGTAGCAATACCTGCAATGTATCCGAGAAGAGCCAGCCAGGCTATTTTTTTCATGTACCAGATAAAATCGATTTTCTCAAGAGCCATAGCCACTACGCCGGCAGCAGAGCCGATAATCAGAATACTTCCACCGGTTCCTGCAGCAAAGGCCAATAGTTCCCAGAACGCACCATTTTGTACAAAATGCTGTGCGAAAGCCTGGTCGGAAGAAGCAAGAACCAAAGCATGTGTCATAATGGGATACATACCCATGGCGGCAGCAGTAAGCGGTACATTATCAACAATAGAGGAGAGTAATCCGATAGCGCCGTTAATCAGATAGATATTGTGCATGTGTTTGTCAAAATATGCAGCCATTAACTGCAAATGACCTGCTGATTCCAGCGCTGCTACTGCTGAGAGAATTCCGAGATAAAATAAGATGGTAGGTATATCCACTCTTTTCAAGATGCCCACAACCGTAAATTTACGTCTGTCTTCAGAAGTACCGTTCTTGTGTATAAACTCAGTGGCAACCCAAATAACACCCAAACTGAAAAGCATTCCCATATACGGAGGCAGGTCGGTAAGCTCTTTAAAAACCGGAACAAATACCAATCCGCCAATACCGAGAATCAACATGAGCATCCGTTCACCCGGTTTGGTACTGAAGCTGTCTGATTTGGCTGCATCCGGTTTTTCAACATGCCCTTTCAGATAGAGAGAAACCACAATAAGGGGAATTACCAGACTAACAATACTGGGGAGAAAAACCATTCCCATGATATCCAGGGCTGTAACCTGTCCGCCAATCCACAGCATGATAGTTGTTACATCGCCGATAGGTGTAAAAGCACCACCCGCGTTGGCTGCGATAACAATCATACTGGCAAAAAACCAACGCGACTTTTTATCATCAATAAGTTTACGTAGCAGTGCAATCATCACAATAGTGGTTGTCATATTGTCCAACACACCTGACAAAAAGAAAGTTATGGTAGCGATAGTCCATAACAGTTTAACCTTACTTGTCGTCTTAATTCTATCCGTAATAACCCTGAAGCCTTCATGCTGGTCCACTGTTTCCACAATGGTCATAGCGCCAAGAAGAAAAAACAATATTTCTGACAAATTACCCAAATGAGAAATTACTTCATGGTCAGTAATAAAATATTTCATTTGGGCAATCAGACTTACGCCTTCATACTTCTGCTTAAAAGTAGCCAAGTCCGAGCTTTTCAGAAAATGTTCCCACGCAGGGCTGAACCCCAGGTTAAGAATATCGGGCAGGCCAAAGATATAAACAACCCAAATGACTACGCCGAGCAAAAGGGCAGAAGCTGCTTTATCAACCTTAATAGGCCCTTCCATGGCAATGGCGAGGTAGCCCAAAACAAACACGATAAGCATCAATATAAATGTTGTCATCCTTCTTTTATTTTTATTTGCTAAAAATTTTCGGCAAAAATATTTAAATCCTAATACTTAATAAATCAATAAACCATAAATTCCGGTATTTATAATTGGTACAGATAAGCACCTCCGATAAAAGCATCTTAATTATCAGAAAGATATCTCACAGCCAAACAGGTAGGGGATAATAATTATCACATATGGAAAAGAACCAATTCCTGCAGCCAGTAAATCAGAATGCCGCCAAAGTATCCAATCAACGCTAACCAGCTGATTTTCTTCATATACCATATAAAATCGATTTTTTCCAATCCCATAGCAGCAACGCCGGCAGCAGAACCGATGATCAAAATACTTCCACCTGTTCCTGCAGCATAAGCCAACAGTTCCCAGAACGCACCATCCTGAACAAAATGATGCAGATAGGCAGACTCGGCAGAAGCAGTTACCATAGCGTGTGTCAGGACAGGATACATGCCCATGGCTCCTGCCGTAAGTGGTACGTTATCGACAATGGAAGAGAGCAAACCAATAGCAGCATTGATACCATAAATATTATGAACGTTTTTATCAAGCCAGTGGCTGGCCAGCGCCAGATGACCGGCAGACTGAAGCGCAGCCACAGCCGTTAAAATGCCGAGGAAGAAGAAAATGGTTGGAATATCTACTTTTCTTAGTACGCCCATAACGGATAATTTCCGGCGGTCCTCATCCGTTTTACTTTGATGAATTAACTCCGTGGTAACCCAAATTACACTTAAGCCAAACAACATTCCCATGTAAGGAGGCAAATGAGTAATTGTTTTAAATACCGGGACAAATATTAGTGCGCCTACCCCCATAATGAGCATAAGTTTACGATCGAATGGTGTGGTAAATGCAGCTGTTTCACTGGCATCAATTTTTGGTCTTTCCACTGTTCCTTTCAAATAAATGGAGACAATAAGTAAGGGGAAAAGCATATTGAAGACACTGGGGACAAATACCTTTGTGATAATATTGGCAGCGGTAACCTGCCCTCCAATCCAGAGCATAATGGTTGTTACGTCACCAATGGGCGAAAACGCACCCCCCGCATTGGCAGCAATAATCACCATACTGGCAAAGAACCATCGGGTTTTCTTATCGTCAACCAATTTGTTTAATAAAGTAACAATTACAATGGTCGTTGTAAGATTGTCCAAAATGGCTGACATAAAAAAGGTAAGGATGCTAAGAATCCATAAAAGCTTAACCTTACTGGTAGTCGTAATTTTATCTGTAATAAGCTTGAACCCCTGATGTTGATCCACAGTCTCCACGATGGTCATAGCGCCGAGCAGGAAGAAAAGAATTTCACTGATTTCTCCAAGATGCTCAACAACTTGTTTATCAATAACAAAATATCTCATCTGCTCAAGAAGTGTGGCATTAGGATGGGTTTTTGTGAAAGCTGCCATCAGGGAACTCTCGCTGAAATTTTTCCAGGCATCACTAAAACCAAGGGAAAGGACATTGGAAATGTCCAACAAATAAACGGCCCAAACGAGTACGCCCAGCATCAGGGCAGAGGCTGCTTTATCAATTTTTATCGAATGTTCCAAAGCAATGGCGGTATATCCAAGAATAAAAACCACCACCATCAGAGTAAAACCAAACATATCGTTTGCGTTTGTTAATAATACGTTAGATAATAATTAGCGGCAAATGTAAGGAAAGAATTCAATCCGGTTCCTATCTTAAAAAACTTAATCATTACCCGTAAGGAAAATTTATATAATGTCTAAATAGCCTCTCTTAATTCTTGAAGCTGTTTAAAGTTAAATGGGATTTTCGAGAGGAATATATTGGCTTTAGTGGCGAAGCTCGGTTTTTATTTCATAGCCATAGCTATAAAATAAAAAATAGCTGAAGTCCAATGAAGTCAAGATGTTTCTCGTAGATTCTCAATTTAACTTTAAACAACTTCCTTTACAAAAGATATAATAATTTCCTGCTTTTTTAGTTTAACTAACAGTCCTGTGTTTAAAAGAAAATAAACGCCTAAAAGTATAACAACGGTTCAGTTAGTATTTTTACATTTTAACCTTTTTAAGGAATAAATTATGATAACAGCCATTATTCTTCAGCTACACGAAACTGCCCGGATATTGGGAACTGAAGCGGGCAAGGGGGAAATCAGCATGCCTGTCATCCAACTGTTAGAAAAGGGAGGATGGATTATGGCCATTCTCGGACTACTTTCGGTAATTGCAGTTTATATTTTCATCGAAAGATACCTCGTCATCAGCAGATCCTCACGCGAAGACAAGAATTTTATGAATAACATCAGGGAATTTATTCTGAGTGGCAAATTAGATTTGGCCAAAGCATTGTGCCAGACAAACAACTCGCCTATTGGCAGAATGATTGAAAAAGGATTGCTCAGGCTGGGGAAACCACTCAACGATATCAATGCGGCCATTGAAAATGTGGGGAAGTTAGAAGTTTCGCAATTGGAGAAAAATGTGGCCGGACTGGCAACCATTGCCGGCGCCGCACCTATGCTGGGGTTTCTCGGAACTGTCATTGGCATGATACGCGCCTTTTATGATATGTCCATGGCCGGAAATAATATCAACATCGGGTTGCTCTCGCAAGGCATCTATCAGGCCATGATTACCACCGTGGGCGGATTGATTGTCGGCATCATGGCTTACATCTTTTATAATATTCTCGTGGCAAGAATACAACAAATGGTTAATATCTTGGAAATCAGAACTTCGGAGTTTATGGATTTACTCCATGAACCGGCTAAGAAAAGATAACCTGCGAAACCGGATAATCAAATTGCGGATGACTTAAATTCATTAAACAGCTCAGAAAAATGGCTATAGAAACACGAAATAAAATTGACGCCCATTTCAACATGGCTTCCATGTCGGACCTGGTGTTCCTGCTTCTCATATTTTTTATGCTCACCTCTACCCTTGTGGCCCCCAACGCCATAAAATTGTTATTACCAGGCAGCAACAGCAAAACTATGGCCAAACAAAGCCTGACGGTCTATATTAATAAGTCACGTAACTTTTTTCTCGGAGACAAACCGGTACAACCTTCTCAGCTTGAACAACAGATTTACAGCAAAATAAGATATAATGCACAAGCAACCATTGTCTTACGGGCCGATAAATCTGTTCCTATACAAGATGTTGTAACGGTAATTGATGCGATAAACCAAATCAATGCCGAACACAAAACCAAACATAAAATTATTTTGGCGACCAGTCCTAAAAGGTAAAATACTAAACAATGAAGATGGACAAAAACAAGTGGAAAGCCCTCATAGGAACCATCATTTTTCATGGTCTGCTTTTGCTTGCTCTGGCGTTTCTTGCTTTGCAAACACCACTCCCACTCCCGGGCGAACAAGGCGTGGAAGTTAGTTTGGGGACTACCGGTGCCGGCCTGGGAAACCAAGCTATGCGGACGCAACAAAAAACCATGAAACCGAAGTCATTGCCCAAGCCTGTTTCTCATCCGAAACCTCCCACACCAAAACCTCAACCCAAACCCGCTGTAACCCATCAAAAAAATCTGACACAAAATACGGAAGAAGCGCCATCACTGGAAAAGAAGAAAACACGGGCGAAAAAGAAAACTGTTGAGCCAAAGAAAACAAAACCGGAGAAGAAGATTATAAAGGAGCCTGTGGCGAAAAAAGAGGTAGATTCATCCCGTGTTGTTAAAAAGACACCACCACAGGAAAAACCCCGGCCGGTGGTCAACCAGCGGGCATTGTTTAAACTGGCGCCGGGAAGCCAAAACCAAAGTCAGGGTATAAGAAGCGGCACCGGTGACCAGGGTAAACCACATGGTTTCAAGGAAAGCAATGTTTACAACGGACGAGGAGGTAAAGGACAAGGTATTTCGTTCAGCCTCGGCGACCGCGGAGCGAAATTTCTGGACAAACCCTCCGCTTCTTTTACCGAGCAAGGGACTGTGGTGGTAAGAATCGAGGTTAACCCGCAAGGTAAAGTTACCAATGCCCGTGTTTTTGCCAAAGGGACAACTGTGGTGAGTGAAAATCTGCGGCAACTTGCCGTACGGGCTGCCAAAAACTCTCTTTTCAGTACCGACCCGGCAGCACCCGGCATACAAATCGGAACCATCACCTATCATTTTATTCTGAAAAGATAAGACGAATGACCTGAATTCGGGATAACAGGTTTTATATTTTCACCGTAGCTATTGGAAATAAAATTCCTACTTTTGCCGTATGAACTACGACGAAACTATCCAATGGCTTTTCAACCGGTTACCCATGTACCAGCGTGTGGGACAGACCGCTTACAAAGCCGACCTCTCCAACACAAAAGTCCTGCTGGCACAGCTCGGTCAGCCACAGGAAAATTTCAAAGCCATCCACGTGGCCGGAACCAATGGCAAAGGTAGCGTAGCACATATTATTGCTTCCGTTTTGCAGCAGGCCGGTTACAAAACCGGACTGTACACTTCACCACATCTGCGCGACTTTCGTGAACGTATCAGGGTAAACGGCGAAATGATTCCCAGAGAAAAGGTAACTGAATTTGTTGGGAATTATCACAACGATTTTGAGAAGATTGAACCCTCCTTTTTTGAAATGACCGTGGGGATGGCTTATCAATATTTCGCTGAAGAAAAGGTGGATTTTGCGGTACTGGAAACAGGCATGGGCGGACGATTAGATTCTACAAATATTTCAAATCCTGTGCTTTCCATCATTACCCACATCGACTACGACCATACACAGTTTCTCGGCGATACACTGGAAAAAATTGCCGCCGAAAAAGCAGGGATTATCAAAAATGGAATTCCGGTTATTATCGGAAGGAGACAAAAAGAAACCACACCGGTATTTGAAAAAGCCGTTAGAGACAAGAACACGCATCTTATTTTCGCAGAAGACCATTTTGAGCTTCGAAAAATACAGACCGGTAATCCGTCAGAGAAACATTATGATGTTTGGCTTGAAAACGAGCTTTATCTCGATAATATCAATAGCCCGCTTTTGGGCAATTATCAGATGGAAAATATAGCTACAGCTTTACAGAGTATTGCTGAGTTGAAGCAGTCGGGAAAGATTAGGGTGGAAAAAGAAACTATCCGCGAGGGATTGGAAAATACCGTTGCGAACACCCATCTGCTCGGCCGGTGGCAAATCATCAACAAAAATCCGCTGACCATTGTCGATACCGGTCACAACCGCGATGGGCTCATGGCTATCCGTAAGCAGCTGTCAGAAACCGACTACGAGCATTTGCATTTTGTCCTTGGCATGGTCGCCGACAAAGACTACGAAGAAGTACTGACTTTACTACCCACAAATGCGACCTATTATTTTTGCAAAGCTGATACCCCCCGCGGGCTGGATGCTGAAATACTGAAAGAAAAAGCGTTTAAAGCCGGGCTCAACGGCATCAGCTATCCCTCGGTAATGCATGCCTACAACTCGGCAGTAAACAATGCCGGTCCGCACGATCTGGTTTTTGTGGGTGGCAGCACTTTTGTGGTGGCGGAAGTGATATAAATTAAAATTAAAATTTAACGGTTTCACAAGGCACAAATCAGTTGCGTGTGAGGCCGGGATGTACGCCGGGACGGCGTGGAATTCTTTATAATCCATGACATTTCCATAAAATAAGTCTCTCACGCCCCTGCTGACACACAGGCCAACGCAGGGCTCAGAGATACTGTGTTAAAATCCAAATTTATTCCCTATGATTTTATCAAGGTTTTCCCTACGATTTTTTACCTTTGCAAACGTTTTAGAAAGTAATGAATAAAACCATAAACAGATGAGCATTAAACACAATAAGGAAGACATTCTCAGCAATCTGGGAATTGAAGCTATCAACCCGGGTGTATGCACCGGAACAGAGTGGATAGATACAGATGGTGATATCACCACATCCTTTTCTCCCATTGATGGAAAAGAAATTGCCAAAGTAAAAAATGCCACGCTTGAGGATTATGAATCCGTTGTCGTCAAAGCCGAAGTTGCCTTTAAAGAGTGGCGTAAAGTTCCGGCTCCCATCAGGGGCGAGCTGGTTCGCCAGATTGGCCTGGCACTGCGCGAGAACAAAGAATATCTCGGTGCGCTGGTTACACTGGAGATGGGGAAAATTTACCAGGAAGGGCTGGGCGAAGTGCAGGAAATGATTGACATCTGCGATTTTGCCGTGGGACAGTCGCGCTTAATCAACGGCACCAACCTGCAGTCGGAACGGGTGAACCACCGCCTTTCCGAACAATATCAACCTCTCGGCATCGTCGGGCTGGTTACCTCTTACAATTTTCCCGTCGCCGTTTGGGCATGGAACAGTGCACTCGCCATCATTGCCGGAGATGTAGTCGTTTGGAAACCCTCTTCCAAAACCCCGCTGACAGCCATTGCCACGCAAAGAATCATCACAAAGGTGCTGAAAGACAACAATGTACCGGAAGGGGTTTTCAACCTTGTGGTTGCCAAATCGTCGGTTATGGGCGACAACTTCCTGAGTGACAAACGGGTTCGTTTGCTTTCCGTTACCGGCTCGACTGCCGTGGGGAAACGCGTTGGCGGCATCGTTGGCAAACGTCTCGGAAAAACCATCCTGGAGCTGGGCGGTAACAATGCCGTGATTATTGCACCGAGCGCCGATATTCAAATGGCAGTAATGTCCACCGTATTTGGCACTGTAGGCACTGCCGGACAGCGCTGTACGACCACCCGCCGAGTGATTATTCATGAAGACATTTACGATGAGGTACGCGACAAATTTATTGCAGCTTACAAAAACGTTGTCCCCCGTATCGGGAATCCTTTAGACGAAGATTATCTTGTAGGTCCGCTTATAGATAAATTTGCTGTAGAACTGTTTTCCGGGGCAGTCAAACAGGTTCAGGAAGAAGGGGGTAAAGTTCTTTTCGGAGGTGAAATTCTTGGTGGCAAAGGTTTTGAATCGGGAAATTATGTGGTTCCCTGTATTGCCGAAGCCGAAAATCATTTCAAAATTGTACAGGAAGAGACTTTTGCACCTATTGTTTACTTCATTAAATACAAAGGCGATATTACCAATGCCATTGCAATTCAGAACGATGTACCACAGGGACTATCTTCTGCCTGCTTTACGCTGGACATGCGCGAAGCCGAGACATTCCTTTCCTGTGCCGGCTCCGATTGCGGCATTGCCAATGTAAATCTCGGTACTTCCGGAGCAGAAATCGGCGGCGCCTTCGGTGGTGAAAAAGACACCGGCGGCGGACGCGAGTCAGGATCCGATGCCTGGAAGATTTACATGCGTCGCCAGACCAACACCATTAATTTTAGCGCTGAATTGCCACTGGCACAAGGAATTAAATTCGATATTTAAATATTATTACGGAGCTGTTTTATCACATTAAAGAAGTCGGGTGAAAAATTTCATCCGGCTTTTTACTGTTCAATCTATCCCTGCATTCTCTTTTGCGCCTCCTGCAAGGCTGTCTGTGTTCCGAAAATATGCAGCAAATCGCCCAAACGGAGGTACGTCTCGCCATGCGGGATAAAGGACGTTTTATCTCTCGTAATCATCATCAAAATGGCACCACTATGGAAAGGCACCTCTTTCAAATGTTTACCATCCATCACCTTGTTGGTGATGGTAATCTCTTCAACACTATAGTTTTCAAAGGTTTCCACTAAATCGTGATAGGTAGTCGGACGAAGTATGAGGTTCTCAATGGCGGTAGCCAATATCCGGTGCAAATCGATGGCCTCCACGCCAATCCGGTTGAGTTTTTCCACACAGGTCATTTTATTGGTACGCATAATTATCCGCTCATGCAACAGCTCGTTACGCAGAAGGTTTACAATTTCATAATTTCTCTTATCATCTCCGGTTTCGACAATCACATAATTTTCAGGAGTTAGTTTAAGCTTCTTATAAATATCCGGATCTGTCCCATCGCCCCTGACAATGAGCAGCCCTTTGCTGTTTATTTCCTGAAAACGATCCCTGTTCTTTTCAATAATTACCACTTTCTTTCCATGAATGTTCATACGTCGTGCCAGCAAAACGCCGGTACTGCTACCACCCACAATCAGCGTTTTTTCACCTTCGGTAAGTTTTACGGGATTAATCCAATTGAATATTACCGGTGAAAGCAAACAGGTTAACACAGCCATCAAAATAAAGCTGGCATTTATCCCGGAGGTGATCACACCCAACTGTAAACCAATGGCCGAGGCAGCAATAATCAGACTTAACCGCGATGACATTAAAAAGCCCGCTGCCATGGACTTTCTTCTCCCGAAAAGCCTTGTCCACAATAGTGAAGGAACTATTTTTATTAGAAACAACGTGAACAGTAACAGCCCGAGAAACCCAAACAGAGATTGGTCAAATTCCATCAAAGCAGCCGGGTCGAATTGTATGCCGACCATGATAAAAAAGACAGGGATAAAAAAACCATATCCCATGCCATCCAGTTTAATCATCAACACCGAGCGTTCCTTGTGCAGTAGCGTGGACAAAATTAAACCACTGAGAAAAGCACCGAGCAAAACCACCTCTTCGCTAATGGTTTGCGAAAGCACCACAAAGATTAAAATCATGACTATCGTTCCGCGCACCCTGATTTGCGAGGCAGCATGCGAAAGCTGAAAAACCAATTTTTTCAAATGATTAATATGCTTGAGCCTGTTACCAAAACGGTAGAAAATATAAAACACAAAGAAAAGAAACAGAATGTAAAGCAGCTCTGTTTTAAAGCCGTTTTTTATGATAAAAGCCGTAAAAGTAAAGAGAATAATACTCAGGATATCTGCGATTGCAGCGGAAATGATAATCATTTGACCGAAACGGGCGGATAGCTCACCACGACTTTTCAACACCGGCAAAACGATACCCACAGAAGTTGTTCCCATGATAAGCGAAAAATACCAGATATGGGGAATATTTATCAAACGCGCCAGCAAAAGGGTTGCGCCGTAAGATAAGGCGATGGCAATGACAAAATGTGCAATACCTATTAGCAGCGGATTTGCTACAAAGCGGGAATAGTTCAGCTTCTTCCTTGGAAAAGAAGCGATGATCTGGTCCGTATCAATCTCCAGCCCACTGAGAAACATCAGGAAAATAAACCCCGTCAAAGCCAGAAACCCCAAAATGTGAAAACTACCGGTAGCGTGATTTGTCAGGATAAAATGGCCAAGCAGATAACCGAAGATAATTTCAACAATAACAGATGGGATTTTTCTCAACCTTAAAACAGACAGCAAAATAGGGACTATCCAGGCTACAATAGTAACCAGCAACAGCGGATAATAATCAAAATGAAAGGACAAACTAAGCAGCATAAATAACAATTGGTAAAGAGATCCCGTGAATTATTTCCTCGCTAAGATAAGCAAAATTTACTTTATCCGTTTTGTCACAAAGGCTTCTCGCTGTTAAAAATTTTCTCATTATTTTTTATCAGACGAAAGCCGGCAATTCGATTTTACCTTATCTTTGCTTTTCGGTAACACATAAATTATGTTAGCGAACAACATCTTTCAGAATCACATTCAGCCTGCTTCCTTCCGGGATGAAGTAATTTATTTTTCAGACGGTTTTTACCGTCTTTTTTTATGTTTTTTCAACTCTAAAAAATCAAACTTCCATGATTAATTTAAAAAACCGGAGCCTGGTCTCCATCACTGATTACAGCAAAGAAGAGATGCTGAAAGTTCTCGACATTGCAGAAAATTTTGAAAAAGACCAACGCCAAAAAATCCTCACTAACCATGTGATTGCTTCGTTGTTTTTTGAACCTTCCACCCGCACCCGGCTTAGCTTTGAAAGCGCCGTACAATACCTCGGCGGCAGCATCATCGGCTTTGCCAGTGCAGGCACTTCCAGTGTCAAAAAAGGCGAATCACTGAAGGACACCATTCTTACAGTCAGCAATTACTCCGACCTTATCGTTATGCGCAACCCGTTAGATGGCAGCGCGCGGTTTGCCAGCGAAGTGTCGCCCGTGCCCATCATCAATGCCGGCGATGGCGCCAACCAGCATCCGACACAATGTCTGCTCGATTTGTATTCCATCCGTAAGACACAGGGAACGCTGGAAAATATTCAAATTGCCCTCGTGGGTGATCTGAAATACGGCCGCACCGTTCATTCGCTGGTGCAGGCACTAAGTCTTTTTAACGCTACTTTCCATCTGGTTTCTCCCGAATCGCTAAAACTGCCGAGCGGCGTAAAGAAATGGATTAAAGATGCCGGACTGGAATATTACCAGTACACAGAGCTTTCGGATGTTATTCCCTTTGCCGATATCATTTATATGACCCGCATTCAGGGCGAGCGTTTCCCGGATTCCATGGAGTACGAAAAGGTGAAAAATTCGTACATTTTAGGAAACAGCATGCTGGGAAAATCGAAAAAAACCATGCGTGTGCTGCATCCGCTGCCGCGTGTGAACGAAATCAGCGAAGACGTGGACGACAATCCCAGAGCTTACTATTTTCAGCAGGCAAAAAACGGCGTTTACGTCAGACAGGCACTTATTGCCGCTATCTTAGGATTAAAAGGATAAAAAAACAGCTTTAAAATTCTCAAAACATGAAAAACAAAAGAACAGAACTGAAAGTATCGGCCATTCGCAGCGGCACAGTTATCGATCACATTCCGGCAGAAAACACTTTTCGCGTTTTTGCCATGCTCAACTTAGAAAATAGTAACGACCACATTTATTTCGGTACCAACCTGGAGAGTAAAAAGCTGGGGAAAAAAGGCATTATAAAAATCAGTAATATATTTTTCAAGCCCGAAGAAATCAGCAAGATAGCCCTCGTTGCCCCGCATGCTACGCTTATAGAAATAAAAGACTACGAAATCATCAAAAAGGAACAGGTTTTACTTCCGGAGGAAGTCCACAAAATTGTAAAATGCGTCAACCCGAAATGCGTTACCAATAACCAAAACGTACCAACATATTTTAAAGTTATTTACGACCATCACGGAAAAATGAAACTGGCTTGCCGCTATTGCGAAAAGACAATGAGTACGGATAACATCGAGTTCGTTTAAGAATTACGAACCCGGGAACGAATATTCCGACCGATACCCTATTTCCGAAATGTTCCGGTGTTGCGATAAGACAGCCTGAGAGAATGAACTTATTGCAACGCTCAAAAGGGTCTCTGTAATCACAAGATTATCAGCACAGTACTTTTCCGGCCAAGCCTATAAGGCAAATCAGATTCTTCCATTAAAATTATTCGTACCTTTGTAACCAATGAAAGCGATTACCACGGAGCTCAAAATATTATCCATCTCCTTTATTTTGTTTAAAACGGGATAAATCAATTTTCAGAAAGACATTACCCCGACCAACACACAAGCGTCATTACAATATTCTGAATACCAGTTGTACACTTGATTTTCCCCATTTGGTTCCGAACTTTGGCAACTTTAGGGCTTTTTCGTAATAGAATTTACAGCCATCAATATTTGAAATTTATTTAGCCTTAATTCTTTAGATGATATCGGGTTTATTTATATATTTGCAGCGTGAAAAAAATTTTACAAAATAATACATGCTGCTGTTGTTGTAAATTCAACAACGGAAGGGTGTGTGCTAAAAGTTGGTTTTTGTAGTTAATATTTATAAATAATTATCTAATTGGCCCTTCCGAATATTAATCGAAAGGGCTTTTTTTTTATACTACTTATGATATGACAAGAAATGAATTTATCCGGAACCGGGGACAGTTTTTACAAAGTGTAAAAGGGAAAGTCCCATCAAAAAAAGAAACAAATAATTTTTTGAATGAGTTAACAGAATACCTGTTTCCTGTGTTGTCGGAGAGTCACACCACAGAGGAAGAAATAGATATTGATGAGCTCATGGTTTTATTACAAGCCATACTTAAATCTTACGATTCGAAATCGGGAGATATTAATCAGACTGTCAACAGGTTTAGAGATTCGCTGCCCGATTTATATGAATTGCTTATTGCAGATGCAATGGCGATTTATGAAGGGGATCCTGCTGCCACATCCGTCGAAGAGGTGGTTTTAAGTTATCCGGGCTTTTATGCCATACTGGTTTACCGCATAGCCCATGAGCTGGATAACCTGTCGGTAGCTGTAATTCCTCGTATGTTAACAGAATTTTCTCATGGAAAGACCGGGATAGACATTCACCCCAAAGCACAAATCGGAAAATCATTCTGCATTGATCATGGAACCGGTATCGTTGTTGGAGAAACCACCGTCATCGGCGATGCAGTAAAAATATACCAAGGTGTTACGCTGGGGGCTACCAGTGTTGCCAAAGAACATTCCGGCAAAAAACGCCATCCCACCATTAAGGATGATGTAATTATTTATTCGGGAGCTACCGTTTTGGGAGGAGAGACAATTGTCGGGCATCACTCAATTATAGGTGGGAGTGTATGGTTGACACATTCCGTTGATCCCTACTCTGTAGTTTTGGATCGAAGCCGGGTGCATCTTAGAAATAACGACCCCCACAGAAATGAAATAATTGATTATGTAATTTAATATTTACAGAGCAGGAGTTCCTCCTTAAGTTTTATCCGGGGGAAATAAGATGATAAATCAAAAATCATCTGATTTGATTTTTGTAATTTACAAACCCGGGAAACGTTGAACATCCCTATATTTGCAGTGTATAATTCGTTGTCATGAAAAAAATACTTCTGCTTATCAGTTTGTTTCTTTCCGTTACGCTCTTTGCACAAAACGGGGAACCCGCCAACACGATTCATTTGAAAATTTTGGAAACAGGCGATGTACACGGCTCTGTTTTTCCGCAGGACCTGGTGAAACAACGCATACGAAGAGGCTCGCTGGCACAGGTGGAAACTTACGTAAAAGACCTCCGGGCAGATAAAAACCAGACGGTCATTCTGCTGGATGACGGTGATATCTTGCAGGGTACACCTTTTGTCTATTATTATAATTACGTAGATACCACCGAAGTACACCAACTGGCTATCGTTATGAATTACATGCGCTATGCAGCCGGAACGGTGGGCAACCACGATATTGAGCCGGGACATGCCGTATTTGACAAGTTCCGGAAAGAGATTGATTTTCCCTGGCTGGCAGCTAATGCGGTAGTTGATTCCACCGGAAAACCATATTTTAAACCTTATGTGATTTTGCATCGCGACGGGCTGAAGATCGTCGTCTTCGGTATGGTTACGCCGGGAATTCCCAACTGGCTGGCACCATCTATATGGTCGGGTATGCATTTTGAAGGTATGGTGAAAACTGCACGCTACTGGGTGAAATATATTCGTAACCATGAACATCCGGATTTACTTATCGGCCTGTTCCACTCGGGTACCGACAGCCATTATGGCGCAAGCGACAATGGCCAGCCTCTGGAAAATGCTTCGGAGGTGGTAGCGAGAGAAGTTCCCGGTTTTGATGTTGTTTTTGCGGGCCACGACCACAGGCCGAGTAATGCAACCGTAACCAATGCTGCCGGCAAAGAGGTGCTGCTGATAGACGCCGGCGCCCACGCGGAGCTTGTCTCCGAAGCCGACATCAACCTTACTTACAATCCCAAAACCGGACGCTACGAAAAAACCATTACCGGACACCTGCGCAGTATGTCCGGTTATACGCCCGACAGCGCATTTATGCAGAAATTTATGCCGGATTTTATTCAGGTTCAGAAGTTCGTCAATAAACCTATCGGTAAATTTACCAAAACTGTTGATGCCGGAAATGCCCTTTTCGGCCCCTCGGCTTTCGTGGATATTATCCATCAGCTTCAACTGAAAGAAACACATGCCGACGTCTCCATCGTTTCGTTGCTCTCCATGAACGCACGTATTGACAAAGGAGTGTTTTATATGCGGGATATGTTTAAGCTCTACCGGTTTGAGAATTACCTTTATACTATCCGTTTGAGTGGCCGTGAAATCAAGAACCTGTTGGAATACTCTTACGGACTGTGGTTCAACACTATGCAAAGCAAAAAAGACCATCTGCTTCTCTTCAAGACGGACGCCAGGGGGAATTTGGCTTTGTCGAAATGGACAGGAAGACCCTATTTGAAAAATGCTTATTACAATTTCAATTCGGCAGCCGGTATCAGGTACGTGGTTGATGTAAGTAAAAAACCCGGAAACCGGATTCACATCCTCTCCATGGCTGACGGAAAGCCGTTTGACATGAACAAAACTTATACCGTAGCCATTAATTCTTATCAGGGCAACGGTGGCGGCGGCACACTGACAGAAGGCGCCGGTATTTCCAAACCGGAGCTAAGCAAACGACTGATATCCAGCTCAAAAAAAGATATTCGCTATTTGATGATGAAATGGATAGAAAGGCAGGGAGTGGTTACACCCAAAGCACTGGACGAATGGAAAATAATTCCTGAAAAATGGGTTAACCCCGCTACAAAACGCGATAGGGAACTGCTCTTCGGAGAAAAGGATTAGAATTTAGGCAATAATGTATTCAGGGTGTTGTTGACCAGCTCTTCAATGAGAATATCTTTTGTTATTTCAGGTTTTGCCATGGTCAAGACTTTTTACAAAAAAAAACAAAGAGAAAACAACAGCTTAGAATAGTCCATCGTTTTTGTAAATTTCCATTTGCACTTCCGGGAACGGTGTAATTTGTGTGGATTTGCCATTTCTTTCATTGATCAGTTTACCGGTTTCAAAATTCAGGGAAATGATATCGCCATCATGCAAATCAATATCGGTCAGGGAATTGTAAGTGAGAACCGGCATGGAGGCATTAATAGCATTTCGCTCATAAATGGCGCCAAACGACCGGGCAAGAATAGCCTGAACGCCGAGTGTTTTAAAGCCATCCACCGCCTGCTGCCGTGAACTCCCGGCGCCGAAATTTTTGCCGGTTACCACAATGTCTCCGGGTTTTACTTTTTTGGCAAAATCTTCGTAGCTTTCGAGGTTATCAAAGATATATTGTCCCATTTTTTCCGGATCGGTAATCTGGAGATACCGGTTATGGAAAATCATATCCGTGTCAATATCATCCTTTTCGATGAGCCATACACGGCCTTTCACCTCTACCCGCTTTTCTACTGAGGGATGCGTGTGAGTAACGGCAGGCTTAAAACTCACGGCTTCATTTTCATAATCAAAACGAGCAGGATGATCGGGAATATCGTCCTCGGTTGTAATATATCCCGCCACAGCAGAAGCCGCAGCAGAAGCCGGGGAAGCAAGATATACCACCCCTTTCCCCTGTTTTCCGGGGAAATTTCTGTTTCCCGTACTTATGGTAACCTCTCCGGGACCATTTTGGCCGACCTGTCCGGCAGCACAACCGGCACAACCGGCGTTAGACACCAATGCTCCGGCATCTTTAAAAATGGCGATCAGTCCTTCATCAAGGCACTGTCGCCAAATTTTATCCGTAGCCGGAACAATCTTAAGCACCACGCCGGGAGCCACTTTGCGGCCTTTCAAAACATTTGCCACCGCACGCATATCTTCCATTCGTCCGTTGGTACAACTACCCACAAAAGCTGAATCTATCTTCACCCGTTTTTCGGTGTTGATGTCCACGGTGTCGTGCGGTTTCCCCGGACGACTGACCATCGGAACGAATGTACGCACATCAAGTGTAAACTCATCGACATAAACGGCATCCGTATCGGCGACAACAGCTTCTAATTTCCGGCCGGTTTGCCTTTCACAGAAATCCATAATGGCCTTGTCAGGTGGAAAAAGCAGGATAATCACCCCCATTTCGGTGCCCATAGAGGCAATCGTGATCCGCTGATCCAACGTGAGTTTGTCCACCACTTCGCCATAAAACTCCACAGAAGTTCCCAGCAGAGAATTGGCGCCGAATTTATGTAACAGATTCAGGATAATATCTTTAGCTGTTACCCTTCCGGGAAGTTGTCCGATCAGATTTATTTTTACCGACGGGGGCACTTTAAACCAGACTTTCCCGCGATAAAAAGCCACGGCGATATCCTTGTCGCCCATTCCCTGCCCAAAGGCGCCGATGGCTCCGAGGATGTTGGCATGCGAATCGGTAGTAACGGCAGTTGAACCGGGCCATGCCAATCCCTCGCGAATAAGGGTGTGCGTTCCGATACCATTATTAATATCAAAAACTTTAATACCGTGTTTACGGGCAAACACACGCATAACCTGCTGGTTGGCAGCATATTTCTGATCGCTACCCGTGGGATTGGTATCAAAGGTGAAAAAGGTCTTAGAAGGATCGGCAATACCGAGGCCGTAGGTTTCAATATTTTTTACCACACCGGGGCCACCAAAATCCCGGGCAACACGGGCATCAATTTCAATATCCACAATATCGCCGGGTTTAACGGCATTTTCAACCGAATGAGCGGCAATTATTTTCTCAATTATTGTCATAATATTTTCTGTTTAAGACGCCAAAATTAAGAGAAATACTAAAGAATTATACCAATTTCCGGGCTCTTTTAAATTCCTTTGTCCTGTCGAACAAATAGCGATAGGTTACATAGGTTTTGTAAATGCGTGCTTCCACATTCCGTTCCACCATTTTCATCATGGACGGGTTAAAATCACCAATCCAATTCATTTCAAGATGCGCATAAGGGAATCCGGATTTTTTAGTTTCTACCTCAAACCGGTGAATAATAGCTGATTCCACTCCTTTCCCCTGATGTTCCGGCGTAACGCCGAAAATCAGTCCCAGCAGGCGGTCGGCTCTGTGAAACACCCTGAGTCCGAGATAAAGACGGATTTTGTTAAACCAGTTCAGTTTTCCATTAAAATTACGGATAATCCGGTTCATGTCGGGAATCATAATAAAGAAAGCGATGGGGTCATTTTTATAGTAGCCAAAAATAATGGCACGCTCATCGATAATAGGTTTCAGCGCATGAAGCAATGCTTTTGCCTGTAACAGTCTCATGGAACTCACACCGGGGAACCTTGCCCATGCTTTGTTATAAATCGTCAGAAAATCTTCCGCATACTGATCAAATCGTTTCCAACGGAAAGTATCGAAGCGATAATCCGGATTTTTCAGTAACCGGACAGCTTTCTCGTGGTTTATTTCCGACGCTCCGTCTGCGATATTTTTATAATAGACGTATTGGTTAAAATAATTCTTAAAGCCATAATTTTCAAAAAGCTCGTTATAGTAAGCAAAATTGTAAGGCATGTTGAAAGTGTTTTCATAGAAGCCCTCCTTGAGGCATCCCCAAAAATTATCGCGACTTCCGAAATTTACCGGGCCATCCATAGCTTCCATACCTTTGCTTTCCAGCCACTTTTTACCGGTATCAAAAAGGATGTTGGCTGCTTCCTGATGATGGATACAGTCAAAAAAACCAACGCCTCCGGTGGGCTGCGCATTTTTCCGGGCCGTACTTTTCTCAAAAAAAGCGGCCATACGTCCGATCGTTTTATGCTGTTCATCCTGCAACAGCCAGCGGACAGCTTCACCTGTTCTGAACATTTTATTCCTGTCGGGATCAAACACTCTTTCCACCTCATCATCTAACGGTCTAATCCGGTTTTTCTCTTTCTTGTATAACCGGGCAGGAAAATCCAGAAATTCCTTTTTCTGACTTCTATCGGTTACCTCTGTTAGAAAATATTTTTCAGACATTCTTTCCTGGTTAATTTAATCTAAAACGCAAAAGGCAGGTTAATCCTGCAGAATCCACAATTTGGGGTATTTCTTCGACAGTTTTTGTCTCTCTCTTTTTATTTGTTGAAAATTGGATGACTTATAAAGATAAATCCGGATATGTTTATGACTTCTCAGAATCCCTGTATTTTTATAACCTTTTGATTTTAAGCGGCTCAAAACTTTATTTGCAGAATTTATTCCAGGATAACTACCGTAAACCAAATAATACGAATGGACCCTGGCTTTTTTCGTTGTATTCTTTTGTTTTTCCCTGCACAGTTTAGGTTTCCCGGCCTTGTCAGGCCTTTGTCCAAACCACACCGAGGCATAATGTCCGTTGAGAGCTACCCCCATAGCAGCCCATGATTTTTTCTCCCACCTCCCGGTGGTTAGTATCATTGCCATCGCCTCCGGACTGTCTTCCCACAATCCGAGGATGCTATCCACCCGCATACTATCCTGCATATAACCTGCCAGTTCATAACCTCTGTAACGATACGTTGTAAGCTCCTGCGGTTTTTTCCACATACCCTCCTGGTTGACCACATAAGGGTTAAAGCAAACGGCTTTCCACCGGCCTTTACCTTTGTCAGACCAGCTGGACAAATTACAAATGCCGGTATCGGGATGGTTTTGTATCAAATCAGTTACATGAACTTTGGCTACATACGAAAGGGAAACGGAGAGCGGAATAGCTTTTTTACCATGCGCTATCCTTATTCTGTTAATGCTGTCGGCAAGTCGTTTTTCGGCAGGGCGAATGCAGAAACCGGAAGGGATTTTTTTCTGGGCAATAAGGGAACCCGGGAACAGCATCCAACTGAGCAGAAACAACCACACCGGCATGAAAAGGCCATCCCTTTTTACCATAATATAAAATTTTGATAAATGTACAAATTATCCTTTTGCCTTTACCATCTAAACCGGCTTAAATCTCTTGCAACAATATTATCATAATCCAGCATCAACCGGCGCAGCAGAGGATGCTGCACATCGAAATTCCACTGATTCAACCGTACAACCGGCAACACCTTCGGGCTGGTACCCGTTAAAAAACAAGCATCGAAAGTCTTCATCTCTGCGGGCATAATTTTTGTCTCCTCCACCGGAATATCGTTTTCTGCTGCCAGAGTTAGTACTTTGGCCCGTGTGATTCCCGGCAACACCAACGATAATTCTGACGTAAAAATTTTATTATCCCGTATGAAGAAGATGTTGGAACGGCTTCCTTCGGTTAAAAAGCCCTCTGCATTCACATAAACGACCTCCCAATAATGCTCTTTTTTTATCAGCGTATCCGCTTGTTCGCGCAAGCTGTGTATAACTTTTTTTGCGTTGGGATTTTCTCTTTCCGCCTGCATGCTTCCCGCCACAACTCCTTCGGCATACTGCCGGGCGGAAGGATAAAAAAAAGGCATAACCCATGCCATAAACCAGTTACTACCGGAAGGATTTCGGTGAAACAGGAATTTGATATTGCCGATACGCATTCCGTTTTCGTCAATGAGGGCTTTCACTGACTGCCGGATAAATTTTCCGGAGAGATTCATCTGAATATTTTCCAAAACCGCAGAAGAAAAAATGCGGTCAATATGTTCCTTCAAAAACAGAGGAATTTCCTGTTCAATCCGTAAAATCTCATAGATACTAACTCCTTTCCCCGGAAAATGCGGATTGAAATCGCATGTTGAGCGCAATTGCGTATCATGCACAAAATAATTCAGCAGTGCTGTTTCCATAAACGAAAAGCATCAGATTCTTGAAAAGAAGAGTCAGGGAACGGTTATCTATTTCTTAATCTCTCGAAGCAAAATAATCATCGAGTATTTTTTTTGCCCTGACAAAATTAAAAGCCTCCACAAAAATTTTTACGGCATCTTCGGGCGAACCCTGTGCCCACCCGGCGCTAATGCTCTCTTCGAGGGTATCTTTGCGGATACAACCGATACCGTTTTCTTTCAGCAACTCTTCAAGAAAAAGACCTTCTACCCTTGAACCCGTATAAACCAAACTCAATTCATCCGTCATAATGTTGTTCCTTTTAAAATTCTAAGTAAAGATAAGAAAAATCTTTACTCGCTTTGCAAATGATAATTGTTAAGAAATGATAAAGGGATGTGAAAAGGACCGACGGTAGTCAGCCTGCGCTGTCTGGCAGTTGTCAAACGGTTGTCATTCATTGTAATTGGTTGTAATTTATAGTAATTTTTTGTTTATTTCATTCATCATTATTTCATTCATCATTATTTCATTCATCATTATTTCATTCATCATTATTTCATTCATCATTATTTCATTCATCATTATTTCATTCATCATTCCAATGCGGCAGGGATGATAGCGGATAGCCCGGAGAGCCAAAGCGGAATGGAGGCTTGCGGAGACAGGGCGACTGAAAGAAGCCACAGGAAACGCATAGCCGACACCGCTGTGGCATGAGGACTATGGAGCGGACAGCCCGGTGAGGTTTGCGTTGGAGTTGAGCGGAGGAACCGGGGCCGCCCAAAAAATTATCATGTACTGAGTTTGATAATGGCAAAGACCATGACTGCCGCGCTGATAAGCTGAACCGGCGAAAGCACACTTCCATTCACAACATAGTCAAAGAAAATGGCAGAAACGGGAAACAGCAGTTCGCTGATGGTGGCCACAATGGCTCTGACCCTTCGTAATCCGTAATAATAGATAAAAATAGCGCCCGAACCGGTTGTCAGGCCTATCAGCACAAAAAACATCCAGTGCAACCGGTTGGTATGCATCACCTCGGTATATTTACCAAAAATCACCACATAAAACAGCATGATAACCGTCGTAAAGCCATACCGGAAAAAGGTAGCCGTCAGAAAGTTAAAGTGAAGCAGGATTTTTTTTGAAAATACGGTGGAACTGCCAAAGGAGAAAGCTGCCAGTATGGCCAGCAATGCGGCATAAAGAGTATTCTTATTGGTGCCCATGCCCGGCAAATGCCAGCCAAATGTCAGAAAATAACTGGCAAGAACGGCAAGAGAAGCCCATAGTGCAAATTGTTTTTTTATCTTCTCTTTCAGAAGGATAGCTGCCAAAGTTATGGCAAATATGGGTTGCAGTTTTTGCAGCAATACCACCACCGATAAATCCTTAAAATTGACGAGAAACAGTGCTTTCACAATGGCCATTGTCCCAATCGCACCACCAAAAACAGCAATTAAAGTAAACGTGATGTAATCCTGCCGGAGAAAGGTTTTAAGCTGCTTGTACTCGCTAAACATGAAAACATTCATGAGTAGAAAAGGAATGGCATGCAGCATAAAAACCACGTAACCCACATTTAGTCCATGCAGGCGCGGCGTAAGTACCACCCCATCGAATCCCCACAAAATAGCAGAAAAGCCAATGGCAGCCGTTCCTCTGATAATTTCTCTGTTGCGCAATTCTTTCTAAGATTTCAGTAGGCAAAAGTAGAAAATTTAAACAGTCTGCTGCCGGTATTCTGCCCTACAACACGCCTGTTTTATTTTTCTATTTTTTGTAACAATTTTTCCACTTCGTCAATATTAGTGGGTTTGGCAATAATCTTTTTGTCTTTGTCAAGCAGAAAAAAGGTCGATGTGGAAGATACCCCGTACATCTTGGCAATCGGGCTGTCCCAGCCTTTTTGCTCTGCAATGTTTATCCAGGTATAGCCCTCTTTTTTTACTTCTTTCTCCACCGGCTTTTTACTTTCATCCATCGAAACAGCAATAATCTGCAGCTTCCTGGGATGGTCCGGATCGTAATATTTTTCCAGTTTAGGAAGTGCTACTTTACAATGTGGGCACCAGCTGGCCCAAAATAACAACAAGGTGTTGTTGGATTTTACTTTGCTCAACTGAATCTTTTTGCCCTTCAATGTCCGTGTCGTAAAATCAGGAGCTGTCTTTCCGACAGCCAATTCTGTAATCAACCGCAACTTCTTTTGTAAAGCAATCTTTTGAAGTGAATTACCCGGAAAATCAGCGAGATGCTGATGCGTGGCTATGTGTTGCAACAGGTTTTCAAAACCAAAATCTTCAAAACCTTTCACAAAATAGTGCAGGCTAAACAGGTACATCTTTTCATTAACCTGTGCCTTTTTCAAAATGGTATCCACCGGGGCAACAAAAGACTTTTCCATAGTCTTTTTACTCATATTCCGGTTTTGAAAAAGGGTAATATAGCCCACCAGTTTGGCAGTAAGCAAGTTAGTGCGTAACAAGAGTGTATCATTAAAATCTACATTTTTAAGATAGACCTTTTTCAGTTCTTCATTCCGTTGTGCAGAAGGAACACCCAAATCGAGTTTTACCGGTTCATCCATGGCAATGAAATGGGCAGCCAGCGTTCCGGGATTGTTTTTTATCAAATTCTGCGTTACTGTTGTTATTTGATCCTGCAGTTTCGCCACCTGATTTTTTGTAACCTGATAAAAGGTATCGTTTTGGGGATAATAGTCAAGGACAGGCAGCAGGGTGTTAATTTTTAGTTCATTAGCCGTTTTTACATGCAAATATTTATAATAGATCAGGTTTTCAACGGACTGTTTTACCTGAATAATATCACTGGCGTTCATGCCGGTCGCAACGAAATCGATATTCTCCCGATCATAAATCACATCAAACATTTGTCCCGTAGGCGTCATAATCCGGTACATTCCCACAGGCATGTCTGCCCCCATGGTGAAGTCAAAACTTCCGGAAATATCCGTCTGCACAGTATCCACCATCCTTTGCGAATTGGCAAAATCCTGTAAAAGATAGACATCCGTATTACTCATCCCGGGAACAGTCCCGCGAAGATGAAAAGTTTGTCCAAAAGAAATTCCGGCTATCAGAACGGCCGAAAACAGCAATACTATTTTACGTTTTATCATAGCTAAAAAAATTAAGAGACAAAAATACGGCATTCTTTCATTGTAACCGCTCCAAACGAGGCACGAAACAATCTAATTAACCAAAGTTTTTTTGTTCCACCCGTTTTCCAGGCAGGAGCCAACGCTGTAATAGTACACTGATGAATATTAAAGTTGCCTTTCGGAGCTTGTCCTTTAGAATTTTTTCCACATAATTCCCGACTTAAGGCACTTCATTATAAACCTTACCTTTGCCGAAACCAAATATTTGCCATGAGATTTATCAAAACAGAGCAGCAGGAACAGTTGGGAGTTCTGTGGCTTGACAACGACAAAAAAAGCAATTCACTCAATCCGGAGATGATCGATGAAATGGTGGGAGCTTTTGATGAATTCGAAAAAAGCCGTACGCGGGTAGTGGTGATACGCAGTAATCCCGATGTCTGCGTGTGGTGTGCAGGCCTGCGCATCGACCAGCTTCCCGACCCTGTCACAGCCCCGGTTCCTTATGAATATTCCCTGGAAAAAATCCTAAAACGTATTGAAAGTTTTCCGGGTGTCGTGATAGCCATGATCGATGGTAGTGTGTGGGGCGGTGGCTGCGAACTGGTATTTTCCTGTGATATTCTGGTGGGAAGCCCGAGAGCCTCTTTCGCCATAACACCAGCCAGAATCAGTGCGCCATACAACCCGAATCAGGTGAACCGTGTGCTGCAACGTGTGGGTAGCAACATTGCCATGGAGCTGTTTTTTACCGCCGACGTAATGCATGCGCAAAGAGCGGAAAAACTGGGGATACTGAACCATGTGATACCAACGGAAAAACTGGAAGAATTTACGCAAACCCTGGCCCGGCGCATCACAAACAATGCTCCGCTCGCCATTTCGCTCATAAAAACTCAGGTACATCAGCTGGCCACACAAACCGTTGAGCAAATTACACAAGACAAAAACAACCGCGAATTTGTGAAACGTGTTTTCCTGAGCCACGATTTTAAAGAAGGAAAACAAGCCTTTCTCGAAAAAAGAAAGCCTGTATTTAAAGGGAAATGATATGCTTCGCTTTATTCAGAAATATTTCTCCAGATGGTTTCCTGTAGAGCGGATAAAAACGGATTACAATGTTCTCGAAGTCATCAGGCAAGACAATAAGCTGGTACTCAATGCGCCGCATACCAACTATTCTTTCGGCAGTCTTCACGAAGTTTTCAGAAATGCATTTCAGCAAATACATCCTGATTTTCAGAAAATTAACAATGTTTTGATCCTTGGTTTCGGGGCCGGAAGTGTTGCCCGGATTTTACAGACAGAAAACCGGTGTACCGGTCGAATTACCGGCGTGGAGGTCGATGCAACAGTCATTGCCCTTGCCAGGAAATATTTCCGGCTTGACCGGGTAAAGAATCTTGACCTCCATATTACCGATGCTGCTGATTTTATTTCCGTTGACAAAAACCGTTACGATTTAATTGTCATCGACCTGTTTTTTGACCACCGGACACCGGAAAAGTTTTTAACTGCCGGGTTCCTGAAGCGTCTGCAAGAGCATCTGCTGCCGCGGGGAATTATTTTGTTCAACTATTTACTTTATGATTTTGAAGCCCGGGAAAAGTACATTAAGTTTGAAAAGAACTTCCGGCATTTTTTTCAGCAGATACAGACGCTGGCTTACAGAAAACAGCCGAAAAATATTGTTTTTTCGGGGAGAAGATAATGAAATTGTTTTTCACACCGATAGATAATAATTTTTTACCATGTTGAGATATTGCCGCGTAAAAGAACCGTCTTCATTGCGAATAATAAACTTTTCCGTTTGCGGTACGACTACTGAAAACCCCAGCAGCAGATTTACCCGGTTGGGTTCTTTGCAGGGCATGGGAAAGATCAGCATCTGTTTATACTGATGTAATCCCACTTTTGCAGCGGCTTTCAGAAACAACCTGCTTTCGCGGTAAGGCAACACCACCGCAAAGTGTCCCTGCTGTTTCAAAAGCCTCTCCCCTGCTTTTGCCAGTTGCTCATAACTAAGCGTATCGCTATGTCTTGCCATTTGCCGGCTTTTTTTCTCCGGACGCCGGTCGTTAATAAAAAACGGCGGATTACTAATGACCAAATCATACTTTTTCCCGGCTTCGGCAGGATGAAAAATATTGATATCGTCATGAAAAACATGCAGGCGGCCGGCGAAAGGAGAAAGTCTGAAATTTTCCGAAGCCTCGCGGGCAGAAGCCGCGTCCAACTCTACCGCATCCACCCGCACCGAGGCTTTCCGTGCTGCCAGCAAAAGCGGAAGAATACCGCATCCGGTTCCCACATCCAACACCTCCTTTACCCCGTCCAGCTCCGTCCAGATACCGAGCAAAACAGCATCCGTCCCCACTTTCATGGTCGAATGGTGATGCGACAGGCTGAACTGTTTGAAATGGAATGGCCGCGTGTCGGAAGTACTCATTTTAAGTGTTTAAATAAAGGTCAAGCAGACCATCGGGTGCTTTAATCAGCATGCTTTTCCCCTTACGGTCTAGTTTCAAAATTACCGTATCATTTATGGGAATCAGCACCTCTTTTCCTTCGTGAAACACCTGCATGACCGCCTGAGCAGGATAATCCAAAATTTCTTCAATCACGCCAACCGGGCCAAACGCCTCATCCGTAACCATAAAGCCTTTCACCTCGTGATAATAAAACTTGTTGCCCGTGAGCCGGGGCAAAGCCGAAAACGGCAGATAAAGCTCCGTTTTCACCAGTCCGGCAGCCTCATCAGCAGTGGAGACATCCTGAAATTTAACAATCAGCTTGTTGTTTTTCAGTGAGCATTCCTTGATAAAATAAGGCACCAGGCTGCCATGAATATTCAGAAAAACCATTTCCAGTGCCTCATAAATCGTGGGGTCGTCCGCATCGATAAAAGCCACCACCCTGCCATCGTATCCGTGCATTTTGGTGATGAGTCCGAGATAAAAATAATTTTCAAAAGCATTCATATTTTCCGTATCTGATAAAAACTTTGGTTTTGAAGGACAAAAGTAGAGAAAACTGCGCATAAAAAAGCCCGGCTTTCACCGGGCCTGATACCTACGGAATAATCAGGTTATTCTTTTTCCTTCAGCTTTAGGTTTTTCAGTCTTAGGTTCCCCGGCCTTGGGTTCTTCGGCTTTAGGTTCTTCGGCTTTAGGTTCTTCGGCTTTAGGTTCCTCGGCTTTAGGCTCTTCGGTCTTAGGCTCCCCGGCCTTGGGTTCTTCAGTTTTAGGCTCTTCAGTCTTAGGTTCCCCGGCTTTAGGCTCTTCAGTTTTAGGATATTCAGCCTTAGGCTCTTCAGTCTTAGGTTCTTCAGCCTTAGGTTTTTCAGCTTTAGGTTCCTCGGCAGGAGCCACAGTGGCAGGAGCTTCTTCGGCTTCAGCTTTAGTTTCACCGGCAGCCTCTTTGGCAGCAGCGACTTCGTCTTCTATTTCAACAGCTTTTTTCTTAGCCAGCTCGGCTTCACGCGCTTCACGAATTTTAGTTTCGGCTTCAAAACGTGTTTTCTTTTCGTCGCGTGATTTTTCTTCCAAACCGCTGACTTTGGCAGCAATTTTAGTCTCTTTTTCTTTCAGCCAGGCCTGAAATTTCACCTCAGCCTGCGCCTCATCAAAAGCACCTTTTTTCACACCTTTGAGTAAGTGTTGTTTATACAGCACACCCTTGTAGGAAAGGATAGCCCTGACAGTGTCTGTGGGTTGTGCGCCTTTTTGCAACCAGCTCAAAGCAGCATCAAAATCAATTTCAATCTGAGCAGGATTTTTTGTGGGATCATACATCCCGATTTTTTCAATATACTTTCCGTCACGTGGTGCACGACCATCCGCAATAACGAGATGATAATAAGGATTTCTCTTCTTACCATAACGTTGCAATCTCATTTTAACTGGCATAACAGTCTAATTTTTAAATAAATAATGATTTAACAAAATTGGCTGCAAATATCGGATTATTTTTTTAATAATGGAAACTTTTCCCGGGAATTATTTTTTGTTTTCGGGCAGCCGCCTTGGGAATGATGAATGAGAGAATGGAGAGAATGAGTGAACAGTGAGAAACTGGCCGGGGCCAAATCACCGCCTTCCCTCCCGGGGTATCTCATTGACAAAAAAAGCTGTTCAAAATTTGAACAGCCTTTGTTTTTTTTTCAAAACCCGAAAGAAGTCTTAGGCGTCAATATTGGCATATTTTGCATTGGCTTCGATGAAAGCTCTGCGTGGCGGGACATCGTCACCCATGAGCATAGAAAACACATGGTCAGCTTCCGAACCGTTTTCGATGGTTACCTGACGCAGCGTCCTGCGGGCCGGGTCCATGGTGGTTGACCAGAGTTGCTCGGCATTCATTTCGCCAAGACCTTTGTAACGCTGGATGTGAATACCTTTATCGGCTCCGTCGGTAGAGAATCCGCTAACAATCTGCAAGCGCTCTTCTTCCGTCCAGCAGTACCGTTCTGTTTTCCCCTTACGAATCAGGTACAGAGGAGGAGTGGCAATATAAACATAACCTCTTTCAATCAGTTCGTGCATGTAACGGAAAAAGAAAGTAAGAATCAGCGTGGCAATGTGGCTTCCGTCCACATCAGCATCAGTCATAATGATAATTTTGTGATAGCGCAGTTTTTCGATGTTCAGCGCTTTGCTGTCTTCTTCGGTACCGAGATGGACGCCAAGCGCCGTATAGATATTTTTAATTTCTTCGCTTTCGAAAATACGGTGTGGCAATGCTTTTTCCACATTCAAAATCTTACCGCGCAAGGGAAGGATGGCCTGAAATTTACGGTCTCGGCCCTGTTTGGCCGTACCGCCGGCTGAATCGCCCTCCACGAGGTAAATTTCTGATACTTCCGGATCGCGTTCGGAACAATCGGATAATTTTCCGGGAAGACCGGAGCCGGAAAGCACATTTTTCCTTTGTACAAGCTCGCGTGCTTTGCGGGCGGCATGCCGTGCCGTAGCGGCAAGGATGACTTTCTGTACGATGGTTTTTGCCTCTTTGGGATGCTCTTCAAGGTAAAATGCCAGATTCTCGCTGAGCATTTGGTCCACAGCGCCCATCACCTCCGAGTTGCCCAGTTTGGTTTTGGTCTGTCCTTCAAACTGTGGCTCCATCACTTTTACAGAAAGAACAGCGGTAAGACCTTCACGAAAGTCATCGCCGTTGATGTCGAATTTCAGCTTGGCCAGCATCCCCGATTTCTCGGCATAGCTTTTCAGTGTCCGGGTAAGCGCCCGCCGGAAACCGGAGAGGTGAGTTCCGCCTTCGTGGGTGTTGATGTTGTTGACGTAAGAGTGGAGGTTCTCGGTAAAAGAGGTGTTGTATTTCATGGCAACCTCAATGGGAACGCCGTTTTTCTCGCCTTCCATGGAAATGACCTCCGGGATAAGCGATTCCCGGTTTTCATCAAGATATTCGATAAAGTCAGCCAATCCGTTATCCGAATAAAAAGCCTCTGAAACCGGTGTGCCATCGTCGTTAGTATGGCGCTCATCGGTCAGCAAAAGCCTGATGCCTTTGTTCAGGAAGGCCAGTTCACGTAACCTTGTTGCCAGTGTATCAAAATTATAAGAAGTTACATTGAAAATAGTGTTGTCGGGAATAAAATGGATTTTCGTACCGGTTTTATCTGACTCACCGATGACTTTCACATCTTCCAGCGGATGTCCTTTTTCATACTCCTGGAGGAAGGTTTTCCCTTCCCGGTAAACAGTTGCTGTAAGCTTTCCTGACAGTGCATTGACACAGCTTACACCCACGCCGTGCAGACCGCCGGAAACTTTATAAGAACCTTTGTCGAATTTACCACCGGCATGCAAAACGGTCATAACCACTTCCAAAGCCGAGCGATTTTCCTTTTCGTGGATGCCTGTAGGAATCCCACGGCCATTGTCCGATACGGTTATGGAGTTGTCTTTGTGTATGATAACGAAAATTTCATCGCAATAGCCTGCCATGGCTTCGTCAATGGAGTTGTCCACCACTTCGTAAACCAAATGGTGCAAGCCCCGTTCACTGATGTCGCCTACATACATAGCCGGACGTTTTCTTACGGCTTCTAATCCTTCCAGTACGGTAATGTTACTGGCATTATATTGATTCTCAGCGTTTTTCTGGTCTGTTGTCATAATAATAAAACTTCTTTGAAAATTTTTTCCTTTTAAACGTGCAAAGGTACGTAAAATTAATGTTTTGACTGACTCCTGCAACATTCTTTTGCAGGAAGTTATTAACCAAAAAGCTATCGGAAATTGTTAAAATCCCGGACATTAAAACCGGTAACGGATGCCAACCATGATTTCCAGTCCGGCCACAGGATATTCGTCAAAACGATAATAATGCTTATTCAGCAAATTGGTAACCCGGATAAACCCTGTAAGTTGTTTGTCGATGTGGTATTCAGCCCCCAGATTGATATCAAAATATCTGCCGAGATAATAATAATTACTTTGATTGGACGGAAACCAGTATTCGGTTTTATATGCTGCCCATTGCCTATCCATGAAGTGCACTTCTATCCAGGGTTTTATCTTGTCTTTAATAAGGTAAGAAGCGCCAAGACTCGTGCTGAGCAGGGGTTTGTAAAGCGGCTTGATGCCTGCTTTAAGCGAATAGCTGTGGTACTCGCCTTTCAGCCAAAGATCCAGATTTGGCGTGTTGCCGTAAGTCAGACTGCCGCTCAGGTCGAAGACATTGCCATTGGCATAAAACACATCAAACGCATTTTTATAAGGCAAATAACTGCCATTGCTGTTGAAGAAAACAGGTACAGGAAAATTCCTGTGGTCATAATAGGCCATGTTATCAAATTTCCGGTACCCGGCTCTGAGCTCAAAGCCAAAACGGTGGGCAATGTTGCCTCTGAATCCGCCAAAAGTCTCAAATTTGGTGTTCTCCCAACGAAAATCGTTTTGTAAAGAACCGAGATACGGATTCTTGCGACTTAAATCCAGGTAAGAATTTTTCTTCAGGCCACCGTCAAATCCACCGAAAAAGGAGAAAATTCCTGGCGCAACATTAACATTTACAAGCAGATAAGGATAAAAATGTAGCTTTGCGTTGTTTGTTTTCAGCCATTCAAAATTAAGTCCGGCCCTGAAAGAAAAAATGCCGTAACGGGCATCGAAATAGGGCAAAACGCGGGCGTAATAATCCTCTTTCAACTGATAACCGGCGAACAAAGCGGTTGCTTTGTTTTCAAAATAGTCAAAATTGCCTTCCAGTCCGAGCTGCTGATGATTGAAAATCTTGCTGACTTTGAATCCTTTGTGCAGGTCGAAGTCAAAGTGTACATTCGTTTCCGACATGCCATGTTTATCGAAAAGGTAGTAAGTGTTTGCCCTGAAAAGGTGATGCAGTTTGTAGTTGTTCCGGTAACTGCTGGAGTATTCCACGCCAAAGCGCGCCACCTGATAATACTGTTTCAGGCCGGCGTTGTTTTTGTCATAATAAGGTAAAGTGCCCGAAGCGATGTTGTAACCATAGTAACGGTTGGTGCTGATGCGGTAATTGCCCCGGAGCGCCAGGACGTGATACCGGAAATATTTGTTATAACTTATGCCGGCCTTCGATTTGGTATAAGGCGAAGGCAGGTAGTTTTTAATATTCAAAAACGAGGAGTGATGCAGCAGGTGTACCGTCAGCAGATAGTGTTTTGGCTTCCCGCCGGAATAAAAATATTCGAGCAACGGGCTTATGCGGCTGCCCAATCCCAGCGTCAGCAGGTTTTTCCACGGCAACACCTGTTGTGTAGTTTGGATGTGCGAAGAAGGCCTCATCGTTTTCAGTTGAATGGTTGTCGGAATTTTTATATCGGGGAAACCGGCCTTGAGCGGAACCGTTGACATCTCCAGCGCCGGAACCTGTGGCTTACGACCTATTTTCAGGGCTTCTCCCGTAACCGGACGACTGCTGCCGTAAATCGTAACGCTTTCATTGTGTTTCTGTTTCAAAGTGTCTGCCATGCTTTGCCCGAAAATAGCAGACGACAGCAGTAAGCAGGAAGCCAAAAACAGCAATTTATTTATTCGGATTTTCTTCATTTCCATTATTTCTTCTGTTTGTTATGTTTTTTGGAAACGGTTGATTTTTCGGCCGGAAGTGCGGCCAGCTTTTTCCGGGCCAGCTGTTTTAAATCGTTGCCCGGATAGTTAGCCACGATACTTTTCAGCGTTTCGCGCGCCTGGAAAATGTTCCCCCGTGCTACGTAATCGTCTGCCAGCAGGATAAATCCTTTGGCAACCCAATAAATTTCAGCAGGATACCGGTCGGACAAGGCATAAATTAGTTTTTCCGTTTTATCATATTTTTTGTTTTTGAAACTTATCAATGCAAGGTAGTACTTCGACTCGGCGCCGCGTTTGCCCTTGCTCAACTTGTCGGTAATACCGAATTCGCGTTGGGACGTTGCCAGGTTGCCGGCTTTCCATGCTGCTTTTGCCAGTACGTAATGAGCGTAAACGGTCTGGTCTTCACTCACTTCCGGCATCCGGATAAGTTCATCGGCAGCTTTTGCCGCCCGGTTCAGGTTGGCTGACAGAAAGTTAGCCCGCATTTGACCATCAAGTGACTCCAGTTTCAGAGAAGACTCCTCCGCGAGAGGTTGTACTTTTTGATAAAATACCGCAGCTTTTGCGTAATTCCGGCGGGCATATTCCATGCGTGCCGCTTTCACCAGCGAAGGCAGACTGTAATCATTTTGCGGCCAGCCGATGATTTTTTCGTAATAGGTCAGCGCCGAAATGGTGTCCTTTTGGCGTGCGTAACATTCGGCGAGATAATGCCAGGATTTTAATACGAACCCTCCTTCGGGAAATTTTTGCAAATAGCTGTGCAGCGCCGCTTCCGTACGGGTGCAATTGCCGGCAAGATAGGCATCTTCGCCTACCGAGAAGGTCAGCGAATCTTCCTGGTTTTTAGATATTTGAACAAAATTCAGTGTATGTGCATAGGCAAAGTAGGCCGCCGGGTCGCCTTTGTCCTGGTAAATACTTTCCAGCGTGCTGAGAGCCACGCGTGCTTCTCCCGAAGCAGGATAGGCGGCAACAACCTCTTTCAGCTCTTTGATGGCGCGGTCGTACTGGTTGTTTTTGTAATAAAGCAATCCGATTTTCACTTTGGCCATACGTGCATAGCTGCTGCGGGGTTTCTCCTTCACAATACGCCGGAAATAAACAATCCCCTCACGTGGATTATTCAGTGTGCTGGCGTAGGTGGAAGCAATATCATACACGGCTCTCGTATAGTAAAGAGAGTTGGGATACTGCTGCACCAGCTGTTGCAGAACTTTGATCTTTTTACCAAACTGTGTTTGTGCGCCGTAGCAAAAAGCATCTTCGTACAAGGCATAATCGGTATTCCGGCCACCTGACGCGATGACTTTCTGGTACCACGGATGGGCCTGTGCATATTTTTCCATAAGCGTGTAGCTGTCGGCAATACGCAGTTGTGCGTCTGTCGTCATGGACGGGTTGCTGTAACGCCGGTTCAGAAAACGTTTAAACCAGATGATGGCCTGTGGATAGTTCTTTTGCTTGAAGTAGCTGTAACCCAAGGCATAATAAGCCGGAATGTATAGCTTTGAAGAGGTGGCTCCCCGGCTGGCAAGAAAGACTTTGTACGCTTGTGTGGCACGCGAATACTGTCGTAGCTGGTAGTAACTGCTGCCTTCCCAGTACGGACTTTTCAGGCGAATTTTCGCGTCGCTGCCGTATTTTGCCGCTTTTTTAAAGTAGGTCAGCGCCCGGACAAAATCCCGCTGGTTGTAAAAATCAGTGGCCTGCGTAAAAGTCAGTTTCTGATAAGCCACCTGTAAGCTCTTTTGTCGCACCCCCGACCTTTCTATGGAAGAAATGGCCGCGAGGTTGTTATGCGTGTTCACATAAAGCTGAGCCAGTAAAGCCGCTGCTTCCGAGCGCCATGTCTGATTTACCTCCGGATTATTTACAAAGCCCTGCACCAGGGCAATGGCATTACGGTTGCGGTCGCCTTTCTGCCGGATGCTCACACGGGCATAGGCCAGCAACGACTGCACTCCTATTTCATTGGTTTTATTCATTTCATAAGCCGAAACAAAGGCGTTTTGGGCAGCGACAGGCTGTGCGGTTTTCAGATAATACTGCCCGAGATAATACCAGGCATCCTGTGCTACCTGATCGCCGGCCCCGGTAGCCCGCTGGAAATTATAACCGGCTTCGGCGTATTTCTGATTTTTGAAGTAAGTGTACCCCAGCCGGTAAGCCTCGTCAGGCGCGATGCTGTTACGTGCCAGCTTTTCGTAAGTCATAAAATAAGACAAAGCGCCGGCGTAATCGTTCATCTCGTACAAACTGTTGGCAATGAGACGGTTCATTTCGGGTTTTAGCCGGTAGTTGGCCGATGGCAGGTATTTTTTACCGAGTTCCACCACCTTATTATAAGCCGTCTGTTCGTAGTAAATGTGCATCAGATAAATGGGGATGGTTTGCCGGAAACGCGGATCGTCTTTTATGAGCGAAAAAGCTTTCAGTGCACCATCGTTGTTTCCCAGCTCATACTGCGTGTAACCGTAATAATAAGCAGCCGGCACGGCATACGGACTTTTCGTACCCATGACCTCCTGGAAAAAGGCCATAGCTTCATCGGTTTTGTTGCGTCTTAGCAGGCTGTAACCTTTTTTATAGTCATACTCCAGCCGTTGTTGCGCATTCAGTTTTATTTCCCGAAGATCGTTGAAAACCTTCAAAGCCTGGCTGTAACGCCGGTTGTTGAAATAGGTAACTCCCATGGAAAATTTTACCGCCGGCAGCCATACACTTTCGGGATAATGGCTTAAGAAGCGGCTGAGTCGTACAAGGGCATCGGTCTCATTCAACTTTACGGCACTGGAAGCAGCATAATAGGCAGCGTTTTCCGCTTTCAGGTTCTGTTTCTCCGGCAACCGGCTCAGATACAGATCGAACATTTGGCCGGCGGCCCCGTAATTTCCGGCATCATAAAGCTCCAGCGCCTTACGGTAAAGATTGGAGGGCGACTGATAGAAATCGGTTTTCTGTGCGAAAACTCCCTGGAAAATCCCCCAGAAGAGCAGGATTAGAATTCCTGATTTACAGCGGCTTATTTTCATGCAATTGTTTCGATAATATTTTTATAAAAATAGGGAGAAGTCTCTTTTTCGCTCCCTGTGGTTGCATAACTTATCAACAGGTGATAGTGGAACGTTTGAAAGCCGGAAATGTTATCCGGGCTGGAAATATTTGTCCGCAAAGCGCCCCTTTTCCAGAGAGAGAAGCATTAATGCCTGCAAAGTTGAAAAGAGGATTCTTACATTCGTGGCTGGTATTATTAGTGTCGCCATGCTAAATACGGATAGCAAATTTTACTGACGAACGGTTATGCAAAAAACAGTGATGAGTCATTTTAAAATAATGTTATTTCTTCAAAAAACTTCTCATTATCAATAAGTTTTCTAACTTTACGGAAATTATGAAATGGTCTTGAATCGGGGTGCTTTGGGGAAATATGATGTTATCATAAGTTATCCCCTATTTCAAAGAAAAAATGGTTCTACTACCATTTTGCTGAAAGATGAGTATAAATAGAAAATAATTTATTGATAACGAGTACTTTATACTCCATAAACATCTTTTTTAAATTATTAGACATTAACTTGTTTATTTACAGATAAATATATGACTTTTAATGTAAATTAACCACCCACAAAATTCGTAATAGAACAAGAAAAATAAACATAAAACAAAATAAATTTTGCAGATTAAATAATTGTACATACATTTGTACAGTGTAATGTACTAAAATATATAATCATGTTAACAACAACAATTTCAAACTTTAGAAAAAACATTAAAAGATACCTTGATAGCGTGACAGAAAATTTTGAGACTTTAATAATTAATCGTGGAAAGGATTCAGGAGTTGTTATTATATCATTAGAAGAATATAATTCCTTAAGCGCAACTCAATATGAATTGTCATCGAAAATTAATGAAGCAAGACTTGATTCTGCAATTGAAAAATTGAAAAGAGGATCAATGTTTCAAAAAGAACTCATAGACGAATGAAATACATATTTGTTGACGAATCCTGGGAAGATTATTTATATTGGCAGAAAACCAATAAAAAATTACTTAAAAGAATAAATTACTTGCTAAAAGATATTTCACGCAACCCGTATTCAGGCATTGGGAAACCAGAACCATTAAAGTATAAATATAAAGGATTTTGGTCTCGTAGAATTAATAGTGAACATAGATTGATTTATCAAGTTAAAGACGAAGAAATACTAATTGCTAAATGCAGATTTCACTATGATTAGAATAAAAACACGGGGTACAACAATCAGCGTTCTGATGGTCGGTACGACAATCAGTGTTCAACAATACCTATGCGTAATGCGGATAAAATCGTGATAATAAGGATAATACGATGACAAAAGATAATGGAAAGTTGAAAGTGAAGAACATTAAAATTCCGCACTCCGCATAGCCAAACCGTCAACATTTATGAAAAAGAAGAAAAGAGCCTGGCACGTTACAACAGCCTTGCACAATTCGAGGTATTCGCAACGGATGTTTGATAACCATGTGAAACCTGGAGCTGTAATTCGACTTGAAGAGAAAGATGAGATACTTATTACCGGGGTAGTTGCTGATATTGTAAAAGAGGATAACCTGAATGTAATAGAATATAATATGTGTGGCGACCATATGCACCTGCTCATCGTATGTGAAAAAGAAGAACTCTCGAAAATAGTAGGGAAAATAAAAAGTATGACTGCTCGTGCCTGTAATATAGCTATGGGCAGAACAATGGGGCAAGCCCCATTGTCGGAAGAGGTTCCCTCTTCCGGGCGAGGAAAAACGCAGACTAAACTCTGGACGCAAAAATTCGGGAAAAGTGAAATAAGAGACGAAAGGTATCTGAATAATGCCATAACCTATATCCGGAACAATAGAATAAAGCATCACCTGCCACGAAGTGAAAGAATGGAACAAATAAAAAAAGAATTCCTATGCACTAAAAAACACGCCTTCCGCACCGAATACTAAAGGGGTTGATGTGGAAGTTGGTTACCCCGACCGCGTCGCACCATAAAGTATCTCCCAATTCCGGCCTGCTGCTAATTTCCTATTTTCCTACCTTTGTCTGCAAATTAATTGTCCATGATTTTTATCCGGCGACCACAAACAAATCCGTTTTTTAATATTGCTGCTGAGGAGCATTTCCTGAAAAACAGCCGCGAAGATATGCTCATGCTGTGGCAAAGTGAACCTTCTGTGGTGGTGGGAAAGCATCAGAATGTGATGGCAGAGGTCAATATGGATTTCGTTCGCGAAAACAACATCCCGGTCATACGGCGTATCTCCGGCGGCGGCATGGTTTATCACGATTTGGGAAACATAAACCTGACCCAAATTTCTTCTTCCCGAAAGACAGATCAACTCATTGATTTCCATAAATTCACGCAGCCCGTCATCGACTTCCTAAAACAATTCGGGTTAGAAGCCTCCTTTGAAGGGAAAAACAACCTGACGGTAAATGGCAAAAAGTTCTCCGGCAACTCGGCACATGTTTTTAAAAACAAAGTTATACATCATGGGACACTCCTATATGATACGGATTTGGACAGGTTGGAAAAAGTTATCCATCCCGGCAACAGCCGCATCGTTGACAAATCCATAAAATCTATCCGGGCAACGGTTAGAAATATTGCCGATTATCTTGAAAACCCGGTAACGACGGAAACTTTCAGGCAGCGTTTGGAACTGTTTTTAAAAGATTATTATCACATGAGCACAACGGTGGATATCACACCGGAAGAGCAACAGGCCATCGAGAAACTTGTGGAAGAAAAATATACACGCTGGATGTGGAATATGGGCTATTCGCCAAAATATTCCATCCGGCAGGAACGGGATACGGAATACGGAAAATTTAATGTCGCTTTGGAGGTGAAAGAGGGGAAAATTACTAATATTCAGCTTATTTTTGAAGGAAAACCATTGGAAAAAATCGAGCAAAGTTTACTGGGACAAAAGCACGACAAAATCCACCTGCAAAAAGTCATGGTCAACAATCGTTTTTCGGAAGTTATCATTAACACCTTATTTTAAATGAAGCGGAAAGAAACAGCACTATTACAGAGACTAACCGTCCTTCAGCGTGATTTTCAGGGACAAATTCTTACCGGCGAAGCCATCCGGCTCATGTATGCCACCGATGCTTCGGCTTACCGCGAGGTTCCGCTGGCGGTTACCTATCCGAAAAATAACGATGACCTGAAAAAACTCATCCTGTTTGCCTGCGAAAACCATACTTCCCTTATTCCCCGTACGGCCGGCACTTCTCTGGCCGGACAGGTGGTGGGCGCCGGCATTGTTGTGGATATCTCCAAACATTTCGGAAAGATTCTGGAAATCAATGAAAAAGAACATTGGGTTCGGTTACAACCCGGTGTTGTCCTTGACGAGCTGAACAAAGCGCTGGAACCCAAAGGTCTGTTTTTTGGTCCTGAGACTTCCACTTCCAACCGTTGTATGATGGGCGGCATGTTGGGCAACAACTCCTGTGGTGCACATGCGCTGGTGTATGGCAGTACCCGCGACCACACGCTGGAGGTAAAAACGCTGTTAAGCGATGGCAGCGAAGCGGTTTTCGGACCGCTCGGTAAGGAAGAGTTTACCCGAAAGTGTGAACGCAAAACACTTGAGGGCAAAATATACAGGGAAATCCGGGACATGTTGCAAAAGGAAGATATACGAGAAGAAATTTCCCGACAATTTCCCGATCCGGCGCTGAAAAGACGAAACACGGGCTATGCGCTGGATCTGCTTATGCAGTCCGACCCCTTCACCGGCAACGGCATACCTTTCAATTCCTCCAAACTACTCACCGGCTCGGAAGGTACGCTGGCGCTGACCACCGAAATAAAATTAAATCTTGTTCCGCTGCCTCCCAAAAACAAAGCGCTAATTTGCGTCCATTTGGATACGGTCGCCGAGTCGCTAAAAGCCAATCTGACAGCATTAAAATTTAAGCCTTATTCCATTGAGCTGATGGACCGTACTATTTTGGAGCTGACCCGTGAAAACATCGAACAGCGCAAAAACCGCTTTTTTGTCAAAGGTGATCCCGGTGCCATTCTCATTGTGGAGTTTGCCGAAGAAAGCATGGATATCGTTCGTGAAAAAGCGACTACAATGGAATCGGCTATGCGCGAAGAGAAGCTGGGCCACCATTTTCCCGTGGTTACCGGCTCGCAGATGGACCGCGTTTGGGATTTGCGTAAAGCAGGGCTGGGCATTCTCAGTAATATGCCCGGCGATAGCAAACCTGTACCTGTTACTGAAGACACAGCAGTACTTCCCGAATTACTTCCGCAATATATTGCTGATTTTGAAAGGGTTCTTAATAAATTTGGAAAAACGTGCGTTTATTATGCCCATATCTCTACCGGAGAACTGCACTTGCGACCGGTATTGAACCTGAAAGACCCGAAAGACGTCCAAACCTTTTATGATATCGGGCGTGCGTCGGCACTGTTAGTGAAAAAATACCGTGGTTCACTCAGCGGCGAACATGGCGATGGCCGCCTTCGGGGTGAGTTTATCCCGCTTATGGTGGGCGAAAAAGTTTACAATCTTTTTAAAGCGGTAAAACAGAGCTGGGACCCTCAAAACATTTTTAATCCGGGAAAAATTACCGACACACCCCGTATGAACACGAGCCTGCGCTATACGCCCGGCCAGAAGACCCCGGAAATCAAAACCTGGTTCGACTTTTCCAAAGATTTGGGTGTGGTGCGTGCGGCGGAGAAATGTAACGGAACCGGCGTTTGCCGCAAACCGACTGCTATGGGCGGAACCATGTGCCCCAGCTACATGGCCACCCGCGACGAGGACAAAACCACCCGTGCCCGCGCCAACATTTTGCGGGAATTTATCAGTAAGCCGGGGCAGAAAAACCCGTTCGACCACGAAGAAATCTACCACGCCCTTGACCTTTGCCTTATGTGCAAGGGCTGTAAGTCGGAGTGTCCTTCCAGCGTGGATATGACCAAACTGAAAGCCGAGTTCCTGCAACATTACTACGATGCACACGGTATTCCGTTACGCTCAAGGCTCATCGCCAACATTGCCAAAGTAAACCGGCTGGGGAGTCTGATGCCTTCGGTTTATAATTTTGTTCAGCAGAATAAATTTCTTTCCGGACTTAACGCCAAAATACTGGGTTTTGCACCGCAGCGTAAGTTCCCGCTGCTTTCAAAAATTCCATTGGACAAATGGTTTGTTAAAAACAGTAAACAATTTGACAATCAGCCTTTTCCTAATGGCAAAATCTATCTTTTTAACGATGAGTTTACCCGTTTTAACGATACCGATGTGGGCATAAAAGCAATCCTGCTGCTCACAAAGCTGGGCTATCAGGTGGTGCTACCACAACATCTGGAAAGTGCACGCACTTATCTCTCCAAAGGGTTAGTGAAGAAAGCCAAAGCCATTGCCAACACCAACATCCGGTTGCTGAAAGACAAAATCTCGACAGAAACGCCGCTCGTGGGCGTTGAGCCTTCGGCTATCCTCACCTTTCGCGATGAGTATTTGGATCTGGCAGATGAAGATCAGTGCAAAGCAGCCTCCCGGCTGGCAAAGAATTCGCTGATGATCGATGAATTTCTCGAAAGAGAAATGAAAGCCGGGAAAATTCAAAAACAGCAATTCATTACGGCAAAAAGACATATTAAACTGCACGGACATTGCCATCAGAAGTCGCTGGCTTCCACTAAACCCACCCTTTTTGTATTGGGTTTCCCGGAAAATTACACGGTGGAGGAAATTCCTTCGGGATGCTGCGGCATGGCGGGCGCTTTCGGATACGAAAAAGAGCATTATGAACTCTCCATGAAAGTGGGCGAGCTGGTGCTTTTTCCGGCCGTACGCAACAGCAGCAAAAAAACGCTGATTGCAGCACCGGGCACCTCATGCCGTCATCAAATTAAGGATGGCACCGACCGGACAGCACTGCATCCGGTTGAAATACTGTACGATGCCCTGGTGGAAACAGAAAAATTAAAAAATACGGCATGAGTGGGAAGACGAATTTCGATCCGGACGAAAAAAAGCAGAAGCTACTCGCTGAAATAGAGAAAGCAGTAACCTCGCCGGTTCATGTCATGGCTGTTTGCAGCGGCTACAAAGTAACCATTCGAAAACATCACCTGTTCCGGCAGTTACCAGAGCAAATCCATATCCACTACGGGCCGGGTTGTCCGGCCTGTCTCTCTTCTCCGGTATTTATTGACAAGTTGGTGGAATACAGCAAACGTGGCAACGTAATCATTGCCACTTACGGCGATTTGCTGGGTATTCCCGGGAGCAGCTCCACGCTGGAAAAAGCCCGGATGGACGGCGCTGGTATTCGTGTGATACACAGTATTATGGATGCGCTGACGTTGGCCAAAAAGAACCGCAGGAAAAGGATAATATTTCCCGCCGTGGGTTTTGAGTCGGCGGCATCGTCCACAGCAGCCGGAATTTTACAGGCTAAGGTAGCAGGAATTTTTAATTTTCATGTTTTATGCGATCATAAGCGCATGCTTTCCGGTATGGAAGCGGTCTTACAACGAGACGATGTGCCTGTTGACGGGGTTATCAGTTCAGGAAGAGTGGCTGCCAGCATGGGAGCAAATTATTTTAGAAAAGTTACTGAGAAATACCACAAACCGCAGGTTATCAGCGGGTATGAGTCGAAAGATGTGTTGGAAGCCATTCTTCATCTTGTAAAACAAATCAACAATAAAACGGCCGTGCCGGAGAACCTGTTTCCCGCTGTGGTTACTGCAGAAGGCAATCCCAAATCACAACAGTTGCTCGAAGAGGTTTTTGAAGTATCTGATGCAGAATGGACAGGTTTTGGAAAAATAAAAAGCAGTGGGTTTAAAATCAAAAAGACCTACCGTATGCACAATGCGGAAGAAGTCTTCTTTGATGTGGAAACGCCGGAGCCTGTCTCACCGGAAGGCTGCCTTTGCGACGAAATCATGCGGGGTATCAAAGTGCCGGCCGATTGCCGGTATTTCACCAAAACCTGTAATCCCATCCATGCCATCGGCGCCTGCATGTATTCCGAAGAGGGTCCGTGCCGCGTGGACTTTCTCTTTGGACGTTAACCGGTTTTACCCGAAGCTAAACCATTCTTTAATCTGCGCATCCCGGTTTTCTTCCTTATGATGGTAGAATTCGTTGCTAACCATATTGTAACGATAATCTTTTGCCCATTCTTCGTGGTTTCCGGCAATTTGCTTTACGGCGTCGATAATCACTTCCAGCTCTTCGTCCGTCATGGTCGGGTGAAGGGAAACGCGGATAAACCCCGGTTTTTTCGAGTGATCTCCGGTCTTAATCATGTCGGTAATGCGGTGTGATTCTTCCCAGCCGATATTGAGCAAAATATGCCCGTAAGTTCCGGCACAGGCGCATCCACCACGTACCTGCACACCAAAGCGGTCGTTCAGCAGTTTTGACACGAGGTTGTAATGCACGTTATCCATGTAAAACGAAAATATCCCCAGCCGTTCTTTGACATTTTCAGCGAGGATGTGTACCCCCGGAATATCCGAGAACCCGGCGAAAGCTCTTTTCACCAGTTGGGACTCCCGCTCACGGATAAGCCCGGGATTCATTTGCTCTTTTACCTCGATGGCCATGGCTGCACGCATGGTTTGCAGAAACCCGGGGGTTCCGCCATCTTCGCGTAACTCAATATCATCATAATACATGTGTTCGCCCCAGGGGTTAGTCCATTCCACGGTTCCGCCACCCGGTTGGTCAGGAGCCTTCCGGTTGTACATTTTTTTATTGAAAATCAAAACGCCGGGACTGCCGGGACCACCTAAAAATTTGTGCGGTGAGAAGAAAATGGCATCCAGATATTCCGGTTTGTTTTCGGGATGCATATCGATGTCCACATACGGTCCCGAACCGGCAAAATCTATAAAAGCCAGGCCGCCGTGTTCGTGCATAATCCCTGCCAGTTTGTGGTAGGGAGGCTCAACGCCGGTAACGTTGGAGCAGGCTGAGAAGGAACCGATTTTCACTTTCCGGTCAGCATATTTTAGTAGTTGACTGCGCAGTTCTTCCGGATCAACCCGGTTGTTTCCATCCTGCTGCAGCAGCACCATATCGGCAATAGTCTCTAACCACGAGGTTTGGTTGGAGTGATGCTCCATGTGTGTGATAAAAACCACCGGCTTTTCTTCTTTGGGAATACATTTCCCATCTTCGTAAGCAGCACAGTTTTTAAAACCAATAATACGTTGTAACTTGTTGACCACTCCGGTCATACCAAAACCGGCAGTGATAATGATATCATCGGAACCAGCGTGCACATGGTCTTTGATTTTTTTGTGCGCATAATGATAAGCTTTGGTCATCAACGTGCCTGTTTCCGATGTCTCGGTGTGTGTATTTCCAACAAAAGGGCCAATGAATTTTGTAATCCGCTCTTCGATGGGGGCATAAAGTCTTCCACTGGCTATCCAGTCGGCATAAATCATCTTCTTCCGGCCATAAGGCGTTTCAAAATATTGTTCGTTGCCGATGGTATTCTTTCGGAATTTCTCAAAATATTTTTCCAGATTCTGCATGCCTAAAAATTTTGTGCTCTGTAACGGCTAAAAATAAAAAACAGCCTCTTTCAGTGAAAAGGGCTGTTTTGAATACTATTTCAGGTGTTAAAAAGAAACAGTTGACAACAACTGGCACCGTTACAACAACAATGGTTCATTACTTTATTTTTTAAAAGACAAAGATATGTTTTCTGCCTGATTTCAATCGTTTGAGTACTAATTTGGAAAGTTTCAACGGAAAGATTATAAAATTTTATGCACCACCACATTAAGCGTCCATAGTTGTGAAAACAGAGGTACTCTTTAAAATCGCCGAAGCCGAATCCCGGGAGAACTTGTTTCAGGTCGCGTTCAATAAATCGAAGGCATACGGGCATTCTCTTTTTTGGAAAGGACTGTGGTAACAACACGGCATGGGGTACATGTCGAACTCGCCAAAATAAAGAATGTTAAAAGTACCCCATCTCTTTTTATTGTTATTCCAGCCAGGGATCCATATTGGTGTTGGGATTGGCGTAAATATCCGTATTGTTATACCGTAAAATTGTTTTGATGATATCAATTTTCCCGGCTGCCTCTTTGTTCTCGGGATTAATTTCCACTACCTTGTTGTAGTCATTGATAGCAGCGCCATATCGGTTTAGCTTATAGAAAAACTCAGCCCGCATGAAGTGTAATTCTTCATCTCCCGGCTGAGCTTTAATGGCTTCATCCAGCATTTTCACAGCTCTAAGAATATTTTCTTCGCCTTCTGTGTCCTGAAACTGTTCTAACAATTTTTCTTTTTCCAATTCTGTAACTAATGTTTATTTGTAAAAGCAGATATAAGAACTGGTTTCGTTTACTTTATACCTGAAATTTTTATGTCCGGGAACAGTAAACTCCTGAAAGGCTGAATAATCCTGCCATTGGTCGTTTCCTTCAACCCAGGCACTTATCTTTCCGGATGTTACGGTGGTAATTTCTTTTTTGACAGCACCGAACTCATATTCTCCCGGAGAAATAATCCCTACGGAAAATGCTTTTTTCCCGTCATCATAGGTCAGTGATTGAACACGGTCGCCATGATATTTTCTTAACTGAAACATAAGCCTGATATTAATGGTTTTTAATGACCCAAATATAGTCAGAAAACCGATATAAAACAACCTTTTTTTGCAGGAGTTTCATTTTTATCCTGTAATGTAGTTATCCGGTTCTATGACTTTTGTATCTTTCAACAGCTTGTTTTTTGAAAGGGCAAAGGTGCAAAATCTTTGCGTGAAATTACACCTTTGCTCCGGATACTGGTCATGACCGGATTATTTACCCATGTCGTCACGCCTTTTTTCCAGAGTTTGCAACTTATTTTTCAAATCTAGGGTACCAGAGATAGAGATTTTTTCTTCTTTAGATTGGCTGTACTTCTCCTGGCACACCAAAATAATATTTAGCCAGACCACGCCGGGTAATAAATGTTGGATAAAAAATGCTTAAATTCGCACCGGCAAAAAAACATAAATATGGGAGATTTGAAAAATATGGACTGGGGCAACTTACCTTTCGGCTATTTCAAAACGGATTACAACGTACGTTGCTATTTTCGTGACGGGGAGTGGGGAGAATTGGAGATAAGTTCTTCGGAATATGTCCCTTTGCACATAGCGGCTACAGCTTTGCATTACGGCCAGGAAGCTTTTGAAGGCTTAAAGGCTTACCGTGGCAAAGACGGCAAAGTGCGCCTGTTTCGCTGGGAAGAAAACGCCAAAAGGATGCGCAGATCGGCGTATGGTATTATGATGGCCGAAGTACCGGACGAATTGTTTTACAACGCTGTAGAGACTGCCGTGAAAATGAATGCGCGGTTTATTCCGCCCCATGGCACAGGCGCAACGCTCTACATCAGGCCGTTACTGATAGGTAGCGGGCCGCAGGTGGGCGTAAAACCGGCCACGGAATACATGTTTATGGTGTTTGTTACGCCGGTAGGCCCGTATTTTAAAGAAGGATTTAAGCCTGTTTCTATCGAAGTGGTGCGCGACATAGACCGCGCTGCCCCGCTGGGAACCGGAAAATACAAAGTAGGCGGAAACTATGCCGCCGGAATGCGTGCCGGCGAAAGAGCACATCAGGGGGGCTTCGCTTCGGTACTTTTCCTCGATGCGCTGGAGAAAAAATATATTGACGAAGCCGGGCCTGCTAACTTTTTTGCTATTAAGGATAACACTTATGTTACCCCAAAATCGGACAGTATTCTGCCATCGATTACCAACATGAGTTTGTTGCAGATTGCCGAAGATATTGGTTTGAAAGTGGAACGGCGCAAAGTGCCTTTTGACGAACTGGACTCTTTTGAAGAAGCCGGTGCCTGCGGAACAGCGGCCATTATTTCACCCATAAAAAAGATAAAAGACCATTCCACCGGAAAAACGGTGGAGTATGGCGATGAGCCGGGTCCGGTTTCCACCAAATTATATCATCATCTGAGAAGTATTCAGGAGGGAACCATCGAAGATGTTCACGGTTGGATAACGTTGATAGACGGAATCTAATCACCAAATCATAAAAAAAGGCAGAGTGAAAGTTCTGCCTTTTTTTATGCGGTAAGTTATTTAAAAGTTAACTCCTGGAACCATCTCTGACTAGCAACAAATCAGCAAAACCACAAGCATTACGACATACTATCCAGACAACTACCCTCGGGGAATCCTCCGAATCATCAACAAACCTCCTCTATTTAGAAACAAACAAAATAATTTACCCGTTTTCTCATTTTGAAGCGGTTGAAATCGTATTTTTGCAACACAAAATATAAATTGAACAAAAAATGAAATATGATATTTTAGTTTTAGGTAGCGGTCCCGGTGGGTATGTGGCAGCCATACGTGCCGCACAATTGAGCAAGAAAGTTGCCGTTGTCGAAAAAGCCGAAATTGGCGGCATTTGCCTGAACTGGGGATGTATCCCTACCAAAGCCCTGCTCAAAAGTGCCCAGGTTCTCAATTATGCCAGCCATGCTGCCGACTATGGGGTCAATATTGACGGAAAAATCACTCCTGATCTCCCGGCAATGGTTGCCCGCAGCCGTGCAGTGGCCAATGGCATGAGCAAAGGTGTGCAATATCTTTTCAAAAAAAATAAAATAGACCTTATTTCTGGTTTTGGCATAGTAAAACCCGGCCGGAAAATAGAAGTTACCGATGCGGAAGGCAAAAAGCAGGAATATGCTGCCGATAACATTATCATTGCCACGGGCGCACGTTCCAAAGAGCTGCCCAACCTGCCGCAGGATGGTAAAAAGATTATCGGCTATCGCGAGGCGCTTACACTGGAAAAGCTGCCGGAGAGCATGGTGGTGGTAGGCTCCGGCGCCATTGGCTCCGAATTTGCCTATTTTTTCAACAGCCTTGGCGTAGAGGTTACGCTGGTAGAGTTTCTGCCCAATGTGGTTCCGTTGGAGGATGAAGAGGTCAGCAAACAGCTGGCGCGCTCATTCAAAAAAGCCAAAATGAAGGTGATGCTGGAGTCGTCTGTTGAGAAAGTGGACACTTCCGGAAAAAGCTGCAAAGTGAGCATTAAAACCAAAAAGAGCATGGTAGAGATTGAGACCGATGTGGTACTCTCTGCCGTAGGTATTTCTACCAACCTTGAGGGCATCGGGCTGGAAGACGTCGGGATAAAAACAGAAAAAGGAAAAGTAACGGTGGATGAATTTTATCAGACCAGCGTTCCCGGTTATTATGCCATTGGCGATATTGTTCATGGTCCGGCGCTGGCGCATACCGCTTCGCACGAGGGGATTACCTGCGTGGAGAAAATTGCCGGTCTGGATGCCGAGCCGGTGGATTATGGTAACATTCCAGCCTGTACTTACACCAGTCCCGAGGTGGCCAGCGTTGGTATGACCGAGAAAGCCGCCAAAAAGGCCGGGTACGAAATCAAAGTGGGGAAATTCCCCTTTACCGCTTCCGGAAAAGCCAGTGCTGCCGGCAAAAAGGAAGGCTTTGTTAAAGTTATTTTTGATGCCAGATACGGTGAATGGTTGGGTTGCCACATGATTGGCGAAAATGTTACGGAAATGATTGCCGAAGTAGTGGTAGCCCGCAAGTTGGAAACCACCGGACACGAAATCATCAAATCCATCCATCCACACCCAACTATGTCAGAAGCCATTATGGAGGCTGTTGCGGCTGCTTACGGCGAGGTTATCCATTTGTAGGAAGCTTTTTAACAAAGGAAAAGCCCGTGCATTAATGCGTTGCGGGTTTTATTTTTGTTTCTGCTTCCCGGTTTCTTTCGGAAGTACCCAAGTCGAACCAGTTTGAACCGGTGTCCGGAAAACGATGATAGAATATGCTGAAATCCTTGTCCTTTCAGCCGCAGGAGAAGCCGCTCCGGCATGGGTTTTTCGTTGAAGCTGACCCGTGCTTTTGAACGGTTTTTGTAAAAAGCAAAAGTAGCGAATTTTGTTTTTGCCGGTAAGCGTTAATCTTCGTCCGACATTTCGGGTCTGCGTTCTTTTGTGCGGCGTAGCGACTGCTCAAATTTCCACTCTTCGATGAGACGTTCGTTGCCGGAAAGCAGGATGTCAGGGACTTTCCATCCTCTGAAATTGCGGGGGCGGGTGTAAACCGGCGGCGAAACGAGGTTGTTCTGAAATGAGTCGCTCAGCGCCGAAACTTCGTTACCGAGCACACCGGGTAACAACCGCACCAGGCTGTCGGTGATGACTGCCGCCGCCAGCTCTCCTCCCGACAAAACGTAATTACCGATGGAAATCTCTTTGGTGATAAAATGTTCGCGAATACGCTCGTCAATACCTTTGTAATGGCCGCAAAGTAACATCAGATTTTCGTAAACGGACAGTCGGTTTGCCATGGGCTGGTCCAGCAGCTCCCCGTCAGGACTGGTGTAAATGATTTCGTCATAGACTCTTTCATTTTTTAACTTTTCGATGACTTTGGCTACCGGTTCGATCATCATCACCATTCCTGCGCCGCCCGAAAAGGCGTAATCGTCCACCTTACGGTGTTTGTCGCTGGTGTAATCGCGCAGCTGATGCAGATGAATTTCCACCAGCCCTTTGTCCTGTGCACGTTTGATAATTGAGTGGCTGAAAGGGCCTTCAAACATTTCCGGGAAAATGGTAATAATATCAATACGCATACTGCAAAAATACAAAAATGAAAATGTAGCCGGGACGGAATTTCGCTTTTGTTTCTTCAGACGTGGAAAACTGAAGCGGTTCGGCGATTAGACTAATGATGATTGTGAATCAAATCTTTCTCGTCCTGATTGCCAAATTCGGGCTGGATGGTAACATGCTCGATGCCCATATTATGAGCAATTTCCTGAATCTGTTCGAGCTGCGATTCAAACACAGAGATGGACTGGTCTTTTATTAAATCGATGTGTGCTTCCAGATTAATTTTGTTGTCCGTAAATCGCCAAAGGTGCAAGTGATGCAGGTTTTTAATTCCTTCAACGGATTCAATCCGTCCGGTCAATTGCTCAACGTCGATGTCGCCGGGAGAAAAAAGCATGATGATATTAATGGATTCAATAAAGAGATGCCAGCTGGCATAAATGAGATAAAGAGCAATCACCAGCGTTACCAGACCGTCAATCCAATACAAACCGAAGTATTTCATAAGCAGGCCTCCCACAAGTACTGCTACGGAGGTGAGCATGTCGGTAAACAGATGCAGATAAGCCGATTTGATGTTGATACTGTCCTTGGTTGCTGACCTAATGAGTAAAACACTGGAGCCGTTAACAACAATGGAAGCAACGGCAAGCCAGATAACTATCATGGAATCAATGGTGCGGGGATGAATCATCCGGTTGACGGCCTCATATCCAAGGAAAGCGGCAATAACAAGAAGTGTAACAGAGTTCACAAAAGCGGCAAGAATTTCTCCGCGCTGATACCCGAAAGTGTGTTTTGTCGTATTCTTTCTCGCAGCTAATTTATAAGTTACATAGGTGATAAGCAACGAAAGCACATCGCTGAAATTGTGCAATGCATCTGAAATCAGTGCCATACTGCCCGACAAAATACCGCCAATGATCTGCGCTATTGTAATTCCAAGATTTAATGCAACGGAAATGAACAGGTTCCTGCCTTTCAGTTTTCCGTGATTGTGATGATGATGTTTGCCCATTCGTGTAATTTTTCGCAAAATTAATAAAAAAGCCGCCTGTCATATCTTTTGTCGGCGTAACCAATCAGGCTAAATAATATTTCGACTGAAAGAACAGCCCAAAAGTTGCCTTTTTTGCTGAAATTAAGAGAGCATGAATAAAGCAAGTTTTGAAATTAGTTAATTTTTCCCTGATTAAGAGCCAATTTGTGAAATTATTAAAATTTCACAAATTGGGCAAATATATTAATTAGTTTTACACTTATTATTGATACTACAACAGGCATTTATCGTCCAAAACGTAAAATATTTCCAAAGAAAAAACATGAAAATCATGGAAAATATCGTAATCACCAAGGTTAAGATTATTAAATTGAATCTACCCTACAACGAGCCCTTTGTTATTTCATTAGGCGTAATTGAAAGCGCTACAAATATAGTTGTTAAAATATATACAAACAGCGGATTAACAGGTATGGGCGAGTGCGCTCCTTTTGCGACCATTGTCGGCGAAACGCAGGAAACTGTATTCGAACTATCAAAACAGATGGCCAAATTGCTGAAAGGAAAAGATCCTTTTGCCATTGAAAACAGACTTGCCGAAATTGACAGGGCTGTAACGGCAAATTACACTATGAAAAGCGCTTTCGATATGGCACTGTACGATTTGCTGGCAAAAAAAGCACAAATGCCTTTGTACAAGCTCCTTGGAGGCAGTAATACACGCGAAATCCATACAGGCATGACCATCAGTATCGGTGCTCCCGAGAAAGTAGCCAATGATGCTTTGGCATTCAAAAAAGCAGGTTTCCCGGCCATAAAAGTAAAGTTAGGCACTACAACAAAAGCCGATGTTGCCAGAATAAAAGCCATTAGGGAGGCTGTCGGTAAAGATTATCCCATTAGGATTGATGCCAATCAGGGCTGGGATACTGTAACGGCCATAAACACCTTGCAGGCATTGGGTAAATATACTATTGAATACTGTGAAGAACCGATTCCAAAATGGAACAACAGAGACATCGTAAAAGTCAGAGAAAACAGTCCCATTCCCATCATGGCTGATGAATCTGTTTTTGACCATCACGATGCATTTAAACTGGCAAGTATGGGCGCTTGTGATTATTTTAATATCAAATTATCAAAATCGGGCGGTATTTATAATGCATTAAAAATTAATGCAATAGCCGAGGCCGGCGGAATCAAATGCCAGGTTGGATGTATGTCAGAATCCCGTTTTGCTTTAACCGCTTTGATGCACTTTGCGCTATCCGGCAAAAATATTGTTCATTACGATATGGACTCTTCTTTGATGTTGGCTGTAGATCCGGTGATTGGCGGAATTCAATACCAGGGAAAAGGCAGATGGATACTTGAAGATGCCATTGGCATTGGCGCCGACTTTAAAGAAGATATTTTAAGCAGCATGGAAAGCGTAATCGTTTAATATTCACAAAATGTCAACAGAAACTCCAAGGCCACAAGGGAATCCGTTTAAGCATATCATGGACAGCAAAGTCGGGACTGTTACGACGATCAATGGTAAAGATTATTTGTATTTTGCCGGAACCGGATACTTTCAGTTGCAGTCGCATCCTGCTATGATTCAGGCCGCCGTTGATGCCACAACGAAATTTGGCATTGGATGTGCTACCTCGCGAACCATTACCGGAACCACGCAACTTTTATTAAAACTGGAGAAGAGAATCGCAGACTTTTTCGGAACGGAAGATGCAGCTTATCTGCCATCGGGTTATCTAAGCAACATGGCCGGTTTTCAGGCACTCGAAAGATTAGGTGTTTACGATGTGATTTTTATTGATGAAAGTTCACATTACTCCAACATGGGAGGCGCTCTCGTTTCCGGGAAAAAGGTAGTTAAATTTAAACATCTGGATGTCGAAAATCTAAGAAAGAAAATTAAAAAGCGCCTGAAAAAGGGAGAAAAGCCACTGGTCGCTTCCGATGGTTTGTTCGCGATATGGGCTGAACCGGCTCCTGCTGATGAGTATTTAAAAATTGCAGAAGAATTTAACGGCGCTGTCTGGATTGACGATGCTCATGGCGTTGGAATCCTTGGCGAGAACGGCCGGGGTATTTACGAGTTTTTTCATCTGAAATCAGAGAGACTGTTTATGGGGGCCACTTTGTCGAAAGCTTTTGGTGCTTACGGTGGGTTTATTACAGGCAATACACTGTTTATCAATATTTTAAAATCAGGAAATGTTATGACCGGAACCAGTTCTCCACCCCATGCGATGGTTTCTGCTGCTTTGAAAGGTTTGGAGCTTGTAAATAACAATCCGGAATTACGCCGGAGGTTGTGGGATAATGCGATTTATCTTAAAGGTAAAGTCAAAGAGCTCGGCATTGCGGTAGATGATAACGTCCTGCCGATAGTTACTTTTTCGCTTAAAAGCAGTGAGAGAATGATGAACATCCAGCACTTATTGATGAATAAAGGTATTTACATTCAGTTTGTAAAATACATAGGCTCCGGAGTCGATGGTGTACTGCGCATAGTGATTACCTCCGAACATACCAAAGAAGAGATTGATTTTCTGGTTTCCGCCCTGAGCAGGTTGCTTTGACCAAAACCTGCGTTACTAATGCATGACGTATCCGAGAATCAGATATAAAACAGCAGTAATTCCCCCGATAGACAATGCGTAAGGCAACTGTGTGTTGACGTGGTCCATGTGGTCGGATGCCGAAGCCATGGAGGAGATGATGGTGGTATCGGAGATAGGCGAACAGTGGTCGCCGAACACGCCGCCACCGATGGTTGCTGCAACAACAAGGTAAAGATCGGCTCCCGGTGCACGGGCCATTGGAATGGAAACAGCCATCATTATGGCAAACGTTCCCCATGAAGTGCCCGTTGAAAAAGCAACGAAAGAGCTGATGACAAATATGATAAAAGGTAACAGCTGTGGTGTCAGCCAGGCTTTGGTTTTGGTGGCCACATAAATTCCTGTTCCCAGTTTATCGCTTACTTCACTTATGGAAAAAGCCAGCAACATTAGCAATGCCAATGGCATCATTTCACCGATTCCTTTCAATATCAGTTCAACCATCTCCTCCAGTTTCATAATTTTCTGACTGCGATAAAGCATCATGGCCACGAGAATGGAGGTAACCACAGAATAAAGTACTGCCGAAGAGCCGGAACCTGCGCCAATGGCCTGAATAAGATAATCTAACCAGCCGTTTGCATTTTCAACTGCTCCGTAACCTGTATAAAATAAATAAACCGGCACCATCATCACCATGGTCAGGATAGGGATATACATGTTGTAGGCTCTCAACCTGATATCCGGTTTTGCCGCAAGCGAAGTAATGGTGTCCGAAACCAGGGGACGTGCATTGTCGTTTAATAATTTGCCTGTTTCCCGCGTTCTTTTTTCGGCTTTTGCCATCGGACCGAAATCTTTTTTGGTAACAATGATCACGAAGACCAATAAGATGGTCAAAATGGGATAAAAATCATACACCATGGCATGACCTAAAACGACCATCGGATTTTTGATACCCTGCGTGAGCAAAAGTCCCATGATAAAAGCTCCCCATGCATTAAACGGAATTAAGATGGAAGAAGGCGCTGAGGTAGAGTCGGCAATGTATGCCAGCTTTTCACGTGGGATGTTCAATTTGTCGAACAGAGGCCGATAGAGTGTGCCAACCGTGAGTGAGCTGATGCTTGTTTCCACAAAAAGCAGAACGCCTGTTACCATTGCCAGTAACTGCACAAACGTCCGACTCTGAATGTTTTGTTTACTTTCCACACGGTTAATGAACCTGCTTATACTTTTCATAAAACCGTCAACGCCACCGGAATACTGGATAAATAACAGCAGTGCACCTACCAGTGCACTAAACATGATAATGCGGGTATTGCCGGGCGATTTAAAAACATTCACAAAAGCTTCAATGGTGGCAAAGGTTCCCGCAGCCACATTCCAATCGTTGATTATCAGCCATCCGAACCATGTTCCGAAAATAAGCGCTACATAAACCTGTTTGGTCTTCAGGGCAAGAATAATCGCTAAAACCGGTGGAAGGATAGAAAATATTCCGTAATCGTGCATACTTATTATTTAAGGTTCATCATAGATATCTATGAAAATGAAAACAGACAGAAAAAAAGCCGATGTATCAAAGGCTGAAATCCGGATGCGGATAACCTTTAAGCTATTAGAACCAAACGACTTTCCCTAAGCAGGCAAATATATCAATCTTTCTGAAAGCATTCTCTGGTTTATCTGTTAATTTTTTATCATATTTTGTCCGATTTGTTAAAAATAAACCGGTTATTAGTTTCCGTTAATTCTTACTTTTACACTAACATTAAAAGATAACAACCATGCGAAAAATTTTACTTTTCATATTGATAAGTCTGTTTATTTCTAATGGATATGCGCAACGGCGTCTTGCAAAACGCCATCATATTGTGAACAGGGTTCTGTCAGAGATAATAAAGGACAATGATTTTAAACCTGCCGGTTTCGGTTTTTTAGCCATTGATGCCAAAACCGGTCAAATTATTTCTTCGTATCATCCCGACATGGCTTTAAGACCCGCCTCTAATCAAAAATTAATTTCAACCGCTACCGTCCTTGAGCTGTACGGCCCTGATTACAAGTTTGAAACAAAACTGGAATATACCGGCAAAATTGATACGGTAACCCATATTCTTCATGGAAACATTATTATAAAAGGTGGCGGAGACCCTACGCTCGGTTCTAAATATTTCGATGAAACAAAAGATAAACAGTTTCTTACACAATGGGTAGAGGCTTTAAAGCATTTACATATTGATTCTGTTGCAGGGGCTGTTATTGGTGATGCCGGAATTTTCAGTCGGGATATTGTGCCTGTTTCATGGTCGTGGACAAACATGGGAGACTATTATGGTGCCGGTGCCAGCGGACTTTCTATTTTCGATAATTATTACACCATTTATTATAACACTGACAGCATAATTGGCGATACTGCTCAGATAGAAGAAGTTGTTCCCGAAGTTCCCCATCTGGTTTTTGATAACGGGGTGGTAGCCGATACCGTTTCTGATGACAATTCCAATATTCTGGGCGCTCCTTATTCTGATATTCGCTATTTGAGGGGAGAACTTCCTCTCAACAAGACCAATTTTGCTGTCAAGGGTTCGCTGCCGGATCCTGCTTATTTTGCTGCCTATGAGGTGGAAAGAACTTTACAGGAAAACGGTGTTAAATTTAAAAATAAACCAACAACTATCCGACTGCTCAAAATCGCCGGCAAGCATGTCGGCAGTAACCGTACAGAGATTGCCATAACATATTCTCCGCCACTTTCAAAAATTGTCGAGCAAACCAATATACATAGTATCAATCTGTTCGCAGAACATTTTTTAGATCAGAGTGGGTTGAAACTCATTGGCCGTGCACAAACAGAGCTTGATGCCAGGGCTGTTATGAATTACTGGAAAGAAAAAGGTATGGATATACAGGGGATGACGCTTACCGATGGAAGCGGCTTGTCGCAGTACAATGCCGTTACGCCACGCCAGATGGTGTTTTTGTTGAATTATATGAAAAAAAACAGTCCGTATTTTGATGTGTATTACAATTCCCTTCCGGTTGCCGGTCAGGAAGGTACTGTGGAAGAAATGTTTAAAGGAAGCGCTGCCGCAGGAAACCTCAGGGCAAAAAGCGGAACAATAGACCGCGTAAAAGCCTATACCGGTTATGTTACATCACGTTCCGGGCGAGAGATTATCTTCTCCATGATTGTCAACAATTTTAGTGGCAAATCGAAAGAAGCAAGAGCACAACTTGAAAGGTTAATGATCTCCCTTGCAAAGCTTAAGAGATAAATTGAAAGGGTCTATTCTCCTTCGAAATAACAATCAGAACAGACATAAAATACTATATTACTGCACTTTCCAATAATTTCAGCACTCTTCTGTCTGCATTAAACTTTGCGTGAATACCTACCGGGATTGTCATGTTTGTTTTTATATGCCCGAAAGGAAATCCGTAAGCTACAGGAATGTTCAGGGGTTTTAGAATATCCGATATGGCTTGCTTTAAAGTTAATGTCGGCTTTTCATTGATATTACACTTATAAAAGACACCCAAAACGATACCCCTGGCTTTTCTAAGGTTCGTTGCCTGTACAAGCTGTGTCAGCATACGGTCAACCCGATAAGTTTTTTCTTCAACTTCTTCAATAAAAGCAATTTTATTTTCAAAATCAGGTTTAAATTTACTGCCTGCCATGGAGGCCAGCACGCTCAGGTTACCACCAATTAGTTCACCTTCAGCCTTTCCGTTTGTGATAGTATAAAAATCAAATTCCGGATTATCCTCTGTGTTTTCTTCCCGCTGATACGGATATTTGTAGCGCGGTTTTGGATTGACCAGTACATTATCAAACGATTTTAGCGTGTAATCGTTGAAATCCGAAATGCCAAGAGGTCCGTGAAAACAAACCAAACCGGTTTGGTCATAAATAGCTGTCAGCAGAGCTGTTATATCGCTATAACCGATTAATATTTTTGGATTTGCTTTAATTTGATTATAATCCAACAAATCAACCACCCTGATGGAGCCATATCCGCCGCGAACACACATAATAGCATCCACATCCCGATTGGTAAACATATGCATCAACTCGTCGGCCCGTTCCTGGTCGGTTCCGGCAAAATAGCCATATTCCGACAAAACCGAAGGCCTATAATAGGTTTTATAGCCCATACCTTCCAGCTTTTCTACTGTTTCTTTCAGTTGGTCTTCGGTAATGGGGCTACCCGG